>JBCCQC010000054.1:0-12630 GCA_039024535.1 Chloroflexota bacterium | reverse complement strand
GAGTCTTCGGTCATAGCCAGCCTCTAATGTAAGTCGCATCCCGTGGGGTACCACCGGATACTATTCATTCCCTGTTTAGCAGCTCAGAGGAAGCGTTGTTGTGCTCGTGGAGTACCACCAGCACATTGAAAGTTCCGTTTTTTTGGCCATTCAGGAAGGCTAGCGCATCCGTGCCGCTGCAGAGGCGTTGGTAAGTAGCGATCGCAACCGTAAAGGGCGCTCTACTCCTGCGCTCTCAGTAAATAATGGGGCCAAAAAAACTAGTGGGGGATTGGTCGGCTGGCTTCGCTATTTATTCTTGCAGGAGAAGAGAGAAGAAAGGAAAGGAGCGAAAGGGTATCGATGGCGCAGCCCTGAGCGATTGTCAAGGCTGCGAATGTTTCTTAAAACTCTGCGTCCTCCTTCCGCCGCTGCATAAACAACGTGCTCGAAAACGCCCGTATCGTCGTTTCCTGCGCCTCTGGCAACGCCGCTTTTAGTTCCTGAAAGATATCTACGATTTCCGTCACATCGCGACTCGTTGGCGGCGCTGCTGGCGGCGGAGTCGGCACCGCTGCTAGATTCGGCGGTGCCGTGGGGCGTGGGGCGCTAGCCGGTGGCAAAAATTCGTTTCTCTCATGGGGGGCAACGGTGCGGCTCTCTAGCCTTTGCATCAGCTCTGGCGGTTGTTCCTTGGCTACCCTCCATTTACCCGTGCGATAGTGGCACAAAATCACATCCCCCTTTCTAAGCCTAGAAAGCATTCCAGGATTGAAATAGATGCGCTGTTCTCCGCCGTTTTCAAAGACGACTAATACCGAGTGCTGCGCCTGCCAGTCTGGGTTACTGGTCTTCGGCTCAGTTGGATCAAATTTCAGCGTGACCCATTGCCAGACGCTTTGCTGTGCTGCGTTTTTTAGAGGTGAATTATTCATTAGTCTTCTATGTGTCGAGTTAATAGCTGAGCGGGGCACCACTCCCACGTAGGTGCAAGGGCGTCTAGAACGGCGTATCCGGTTCGTAGAAACTGCATTTCGCTGCGTAATGCTGGGGCATCTGCACCAGGTCGCTGGCGGCTCGTAGTTCGCAGAGACCCAGACTCATATAGGTGTGGCCATTGGATAGTGGCATCGGGCGCGGCGGCCGCCAGTTCACACACTGGGCGCATAGCGGCTGATGCTGCATTGGTGGGACATCGGGCAGCTTGGCCAGTTCAGTTTCTATGGCCTGCTTCCCCCATATCCTCACCAGCTCCGCTAGCTCCAGCGTGGCAAAGCCCCACTCTTCGGCTTGCTGATCGGTTTCCCGTTCCCGTCGCTCCTGACAGGTACTAAAATCTAACTCGTACATCTTGTTTCCTTTGTTGAATTGGTAGGCAAGATGTGCAAGGAATGATCTGGTAGCAGCCAGATCATTCCACCAATAAGCAAAATCTTACCCAAAAGAGAGTTTCAAGAATTCTTCTAAAATATCTAAAGACACTGATATCAGATAACTTTAGACACTAAGAAAAACTCTCTTTTAACTCTTTTATTATACCATTTTTAGCGCCAATAATGGTACAATAGTATTAAGCGCGAGGGGGGAAGGCCCTTCACATGAGACTTGAGGCGCTAAACAGAAACGCAGCTGAGCGCTAGCTTTTGACACTCGCAAAAGTACACTCAGCGGACCTAAACAGAAACCGGCGAGCTAGGGCGGAAACCCTACAAAGACGAAGCGGTGAAACCAACCTAGCAACTTGCAACCGCCCGAGGACCGGCAACGGCTTACTAGCGAGCACAAGCCATCCAACAGCGGAACGTTGCTTAAAACCACTCTGGACAAAGGCCACGGCCAGAGGCGCAATCACTAGCGGCAGGGCAACAGACTTTGCAAGGCACCCTGCCGCAACAACAACACAGCAGCAATGCAACAACAACTAGACCTAAAACCCAAACCCGCCATACTCAACGCCTGCCCGTGGGCACGCCCACACCGCGCCGGGGTCGCCTGCGGCGTAGTGCTCGCGGTACCCGCACCGCTGCCCTACGGGCTAGCACCGTGGCTACGTGAGCACGGCTGGCAAAGTGAGGCGGTGGCCGCCGACCGGGGGCAGTACGCAGCGCTGCTGGTGGGTGGCTGCGCTGTGGAGCTGCTGGGGTGGGTGCCCAGGCCAGAGAGCCACGGAAGCCTAACAGCGGGCAATTACCTGCCCTGGTAGGCGCTAGAGGCGGGAGAGGCCACGGCTAAGACCCGCCCGAGCACCGAGCGCCACGCAGCCACTAAGGAACCGCAACAGCGTGGGGACCCGTTGTCAAGGGTGGAGCGAATGCGGAAAGCGAAGCGGCCCTTGATCAATGGGCGCGGTGCGGTAGCCTATTGGGCAGTGGCGTAGGAGGGTCGCAGGGCGGCAAATAAAAAAGAGCCCAACCTAACAATGGTGCGGAGAGCGGAGCGGACGCACAGACAAACAGGCGGGCAACGTCTTAATGTCTTGGCTGTGGCCCTCTAGCGAGGTACGAGCGGAACTGAGCCGTGCCGGTGTGAGTACACGGGCACAACAGCTTTTTAGAAGAGGTTAAACATGGTGAGCTAGTAGCCCGTGGAGTACCACCGGCTACGGACTAGCAGCATATTGAGTGGGAATCTGTATCTATGCAAAAGCTCTAAAATTTATCAAAAAGCTGAGATTGTTCAAGTGTGTGTGTGATTGAACCTAATTAACACAGAATAAAGGCAAATTATAATTGATATATCTTCCATTCACGCTGGAAACCTCAAGATGAGATTCATAGAAGAAATTCTGTCAGATATTAGAAAGGGTGAGAACATAAAAATTTATCTGACTATCTTGGCTTCCTCATTGATTTCATTTTTAGGATTCACCAAGGTAGCCACACCAGAACAGTTAGATTCTTCAATTTTGGCCATATTAACTGTTATTTTGTTTTTTTTGCTTCAAAATAGGAAGTCAGAAAGTAGTCTAGTTAGGGTTGACAAAATCTTTTCTAAATATGCTCCTAATGAGTTTCAAGGCTCAGTTCCACAGGCTGGCAAGGTTATTATCTGGGCTGTAAGCCTCAGTAAAGTAATGAGTTCATGGGAGGCGGAATTTAGTAAAGCTCTTAAAGGAGGCGCGGAGCTAGAATTTCTTTTGGCTAAACAAAATAGTTCCGCACTCAAAATGGCTGCTTTGACCCTATCACCGCAAACAAGTGAAGATGCAGAGAATCAGAAACTTAGAAGTTCACTAAAGAGATTGGCGCAAATTGCACACAGCCAAGATAAGTTGCATCGTGTTTCCGTAAGGGAACTTGATTATCTGCCGCCATGGGGTGTTCTTGCGATTAATCCAGACTCTAGTAGTGGCTTTATGCAAGTATCTCTAAGAACTTATGAAACTGAAACAACGGAACGTTTAAGTTTTAAATTGTCAGCTAAAAAAGACGAATATTGGTTCAAATTTATCATGGATCGATATGACTCGGCATGGAAAAAAGCGGAAGAAGTTCCATTGGAAGAATTATTGAAATAGTGGTTAAACCTAGATGAGGTAGCAGCCAGTATTGCCTTAAGGGCTGAGGTTTGAGATGTTTAGATGGCTATTCCTAAAATTTTTGAGTCACAGACTTACGACAATAGTCACCATGATCTATCGTCATGAAAAATCTATGTTCATCTACCAAACATACAAATGAGTGAATTGGTTGCTGCCTTATTCGGTCTAGCAGGTACATGTGTTGGAGGAGCTACATCCTGGTTCGCTAACCAGAAACTCAATCAAGTATCCCTAGCCTTTGAGATGCATTCGGAATTCAGTAATTCAGAATGTAGCCTGGCACGGAATAAGGCATATAAAATGCTCAACAAATACCCCGGCAAGAATTTTGACGAAGTCTCAGCAGTAGAAGGAGAAGCTTCAGATTCAATGTGGTTTATAGCTCGGTTTTATCAACGCCTATGGTTAGCTATTAAATATAAAAAGATTAAGACTCATCTTGTGCCTGAGCTTTTTGGAGAAGTCTTCTATCACTGGTACTTAATGCATTATGAAGAAAAATTGCTGAGCCTCCCATATCAAATCGGTGACAATATAAAAGACCTGAAGATTTGGTTTGACAAGCACACTCCACGTCAAGAACGGAGCCGTTGGGTGCCGATATACTCTTGCTGCAAAGTTGCAGTCCGTCACGCGGCATTTCGATTGCAGAGCAGGGCCGCCTCACGTCGTCACGCTGGGTAGAAATGCCGCGTGACGGACTGCAACTTTGCAGCAAGAGTATATCGGCACCGTCCATCCACAGCACATACGGCGCGGACATGTGCCAGAAGTCCTCGCAGATGAGCATCCCCATGCGCCCGAAGCGCGTATCAAAGGCGCGGATATGCTGGCCCTCATCGAAGTAGCGGCCATCGTCGAACATGGTGTAGGTGGGCAGGTAAACTTTGTGATGAATGTGGACGGTTTTGCCGCCGGAGAGATACGCCGCCGCGATGTAAAAGCGGTTGCGGGCGTCCTCCTGCACAAACCCGAACATGATGTCCGTTTTGTGGCTGGCGTCCAGCATCTGGCCGAACACCGGGTCGTCTGCACTGGCGCGGATGGCAAGTTCTGGCACCATGTCCATGACCTGATAGCCGGTCAGGGACATTTCCGGGAAGATAATCAGGTCAACGTTCTGCGCGGTGGCGTCTTCAATATAGTCAAGGTGTTTTTCGAGGTTTGCCGGGACATTACCCAGTTTCGGGTAAATTTGCCCCAGCCCGATTGTCATTTTCATAAGGGTTCACTCTGTCAGTGTTCTGTTTTGTGGTCATCATAGCGGACAGAGCAGGCTCTGTCCCTACCATGCACATTATAGTAACGCACAAACCTGACAATCGTCTGAAAATGACCTTAAACTGTGATTTCCACACGGTTGCCATCGGGATCCAGCACCACGCTTTCGTAGTAGCCGTCGCCAGTGGTACGTGGTTCGCTGTCGATGGTGTAGCCGTCGGTGCGCAGGCGCTCTGTGAGGGCGTTAACCGCGTTTTCGCTGCCCACAGATACCGCGATATGAACCCAGCCTGTGACCTGCTCGCGTGGCCCGTCGGGAATACCCGCCATCTGCATCAGTTCCAGACGTGCGCCGCTATCAAACGTGAGAAAGTAGGACGCGAACTGGTTTTTCACGTTCGTGTACTTCTCGCCGCTGGTTGCGCCAAAATAGGTTTCGTAGAAGGTGCGGCTGCATTCCAGATCGTGCGTCCACAGCGCGACGTGTTCGATCCTCATGCGAGTGGTTCCACAGAGAGAATGCGCTTGGTGTGTGATGAGCGATAGAGGCGGTAGGTTTGCCCCGGTACAAAGGCCTTAAATGCCTCCGGGGAGGTGGCGACTTCAACAACTTCGCCGATGCGTACACTACCCGCCTGTGCCCGCCCGAACTGCCGCACCACATGCTGCGCCTCACCTTCCAGCACAGTAACCGCATTGGTGCGTAGATCCCACATTGCCCGCACGCGGTTCATCCCGAAGATGAGCGATGCCCCGGTGTTACAGAACAACAACACCACGCCCAGCCCCTGCAAAATCAGGTTGTTGTTCTGGATGCCAACAAACAGCAGTATCGCCGTAGAAATCACCAGTACGGCCACAATCGCAATACCCAGCAGCATGTTTTTCTTGCTATCCAGGCGGATGTATGCCTGCTGGCGCTCACTCAGGTGGCCGTTACGATTAACGTCCAGGTCATCTTCTGTAAAGTGCAGTTCGCACATTAAAACGTCAAATTGATCGGTTTTCGATATTGTCTGTGCCGCATCCATCTGGTTCAGAACCTCCGGGCTTCCATTTTCACGGCGAATACTCTAACCGAGGGATTACGCAGGTAGAATAGCAAGTTTGCGACCAGGGTGATTAATCAGGCTACGGATTTCGAGGTGAATGGTTGTTTTCTGAATCATCTATTTTTACGTCGGTCAAGTATGATTTGCAGTAACGTTAAACATTATATTACATATATGTAATTAAATTTTTCAAGCTTGCAACACAGGTATTGCAAAAAGTGTAACTATTACAGTGATGCACGTGACAATAATTTTTTCTGCCGTGTGAAGTCGTATATTAATCTATCACGTAGACGTTTCCTGTTTTGTTCTGGTAAGACTATGACCATAATTGTTATCGAGGAGATTCTGGTATGCGTCGGCTTATTGTAATGAGTTTGATCGGGTTGCTACTAACCCTCAGTACCACTGCATTCGGTCAGGATGAAGGTTTTCCGACAGTTGTAGATGCGTATGGGGAAGAGATTGTCATCGAAGATGCGTCGCGCCTTGTCACGATGGGCGGGTCGGTAACGGAGATTGTATTTGCACTGGGTGCTGGTGATCGTGTGGTTGCGCGTGATAGTTCCAGCCTGTACCCGCTGGTTGTTGAGGAACTGGATGAAGTGGGTTATGTACGGCAACTATCTGCCGAGCCGATTCTGGCGATGGAACCAACGTTAATTATCACTATTGAGGACGCAGGGCCGCCAGAGGCAATTGAGCAGCTTGAGGCAGCGGGCGTGACCATGCTGGTTGTTCCTACGGCTGAATCTGTTGAAGGCGTGGTGGAAAAAGTCAACACGATTGCAATGGCACTGGAACTGGAAGACGAGGGTGTAACGCTCGTTGAGACGATAGAAGCAAACTACGCTTCTGCGCTGGCACTCCAGGAAGATATTGAATCAACCCCGCGTGTTATGTTCCTCTATGCCCGTGGTGCAGGTGCGGTCAGTGTTTCTGGCACGGATACCAGCGCGAACACGATGATTGAGCTGGTTGGCGCAGAAAATGCCGTTACCGAGTTTGACGGCTACCAGCCCATCACTGCTGAGTCTGTCGTGACTGCTGCGCCGGATGTTATTTTGCTGATGACGCGCGGACTTGCCAGCCTTGGCGGTGTGGATGGACTGCTGGAACAACCGGGGATCGCCCAGACACCTGCCGGCGAGAACCGCCGTGTTGTGGTGATGGACGATTTATACCTGCTGGGGTTCAGTACACGCACTGGCAGTGCTGTACTTGACCTGACCTACCTGGTACATGATGAAGTTGAACCACCGCTGCTATCCGTCCTGCGTGCAGATGGGCGCTTTAACACACTGCTGGATGCGATGGAATCCGCAGGGCAAACGCGACTGCTGACCGGGGATACCCCGTACACACTGTTTGCACCGACAGACGAAGCATTTGCCTCCCTGCCACCGGGGACGCTGGATGGCCTGATGAGCAGCCCGATCTCGCTACAGGCGGTGCTGTCCTACCATGTTGTAGATGGGGCAGTGATGGCAGAAGATGTGATTGAATTAGATGGCGAAACCGTTCAAACGCTGTACTCCGAGGGTTTGCTGTCTGTTGGCGCGGGTGATGATGGCGTGGTACTGAACGAGACGACAAATGTCATCGAAACGGATCGTCTTGCAGCAAATGGGGTGGTTCACGTCGTTGATAGTGTGCTGCTGCCGGAGCGCCCCTAGTGGCATCAACATCAAAACGTGAAGGGCTTCGTTTTCAGGACGAGGCCCCCGTCACGTTTCAAACATTACGCACCACCCTCACTTTACCCCTGCTGGCAGTTTCGCTTGTTATCGTGGTGCTGCTGGGGGTGGGCATTGGTGCGGTTGAAATTACCCCGACACAGGTTGTTGGCATCCTGCTGGACGAGTTCGGAGTAGAGACCGACATTGCGTTCGAGGAGCGACAACGCGCTGTGCTGATGGTCATCCGGTTGCCGCGTGTGGTGATGGGCATTCTCATCGGGGGGTCGCTCGCGGTATCTGGTGCGGCTATCCAGGGGATGTTTCGTAACCCGCTGGCAGACCCCGGACTCATCGGTATTTCCAGCGGGGCGGCACTGGCAGCGGCCCTGATGATTGTGTTCAGGGAAACCCTGCTGAGCGGCGTTGTGGGAATGTTCGGGGATTGGGCGCTGCCTGTTGCGGCTTTTATAGGCGGTGTGCTCACCACGGTTGTTATTTACCACCTTGCCAGCGTGGGCGGGCGAACCCAGGTGGCAACCATGCTACTGTCCGGTATCGCTGTAAACGCGATGGCGGGGGCGGGCATCGGGATGATGGTATTTATTGCCACCGAAGATCAACTGCGTGATATTACCTTCTGGAGCCTCGGTAGCCTGGGGCGCTCTAGCTGGCAAACGGTGCGCGTGATGCTGCCTTTCCTGGCGTTAGCGATGATTCCGGTACCCTTTCTGGCGCGGTCGCTGAATGCGATGCTGCTGGGTGAAGCAGAGGCAGGGCATCTGGGTATCAATGTGGAGCGAGTGAAAACGGTGGTTGTGGTGATGGTGGCGCTGGCAGTCGGTGCGGGGGTTGCAGTTACTGGTATCATTGGTTTTGTGGGTCTGATCGTCCCCCACCTGATGCGCATGTTCACCGGCCCCGATCATCGAGTGGTTTTGCCGGGGTCGCTGTTGCTGGGGGCAACGTTGCTGGTGGGCGCGGATCTGGTGGCGCGGACGATTGTGGTGCCCGCAGAACTGCCGATTGGTATTGTGACGGCACTGGTGGGCGGCCCGTTTTTCCTGTACCTGCTGCTGCGTGACCGCACAATAGGAAACCTGCTATGAAGTTGTACGCCAACCATCTTACGGTGCGGGTGGGGGCAAAAGCCCTCATCGCTGATGTTTCGTTGACGGTGACGCCGGGGGAGATTCTGGCAGTTGTCGGCCCGAACGGTGCGGGGAAGTCCACTGTGTTGAAGGTGCTGGCCGGGGAAATCGGGACACATGGTGGTTCTGTTACCGTTGGCAAGCAAGAGCTATCAACGTGGCGCAAGCGTGACCTTGCGCGGGTTCGTGCCGTGCTGCCACAGCGCTCAAGCCTGTCTTTTGGCTTTGCCGCACGAGAGGTGGTGCTGATGGGGCGCACCCCGCACCTGAAAGGCGGGGAGACCTACGAGGATCATCGAATTGTTGATGACGCTATGCAGTTGACCCGTACCGAGCATCTGGCTGACCGTACCTATACGACGCTTTCTGGCGGTGAACAGCAGCGGGTGCAGCTAGCGCGGGTACTGGCGCAAATCTGGGAAGGGGATGCCCCCCGTTACCTGCTGCTGGACGAACCGACCAACAATCTTGATCTGTCTCACCAGCACAGCACGCTGGCAATTGCCCGTCAGTTTACGCGGCGCGGTGTGGGTGTACTGGCGATCCTGCACGACCTGAACCTGGCAGCGCAGTATGCCGACAGTATCGTTGTGCTAAAAGATGGTGCCGTACTCGCAGAGGGTACCCCGTCGAGCGTTCTGACGCCGGAGACAATCGGCAAAACCTATAACATACCCGTGATCGTGCAGCAGCACCCTCAGATGGATTGCCCGCTGATTGTGCCGCTGCCGAGCCCAACTTTTGAATTAGAAACCTGATAAGGAGAATTAATTATGATGGTGGTTTGCAATCGAATCCCGGTAAACCCGGAACATGCCGACGCTTTTGAGGACATTTTCCAGCAACGTGCTGCCCTGGTTGATGGCATGGACGGATTTGTTTCGTTCCAGTTGCTACGCCCCAAAAAGGATGACGACCCGTATGTGGTTATGACGTTCTGGGAAACCGAGGCGCATTTTAATGCGTGGGTTCAGTCCGATGAATTCAAGCAGGGGCACGCTACCTCTGGCACACTGCCGAAGGAAACCTTTACCGGCCATCCCACGCTGGAAATGTTCGAGGTCATTTTGCGCTCAGCAAAAGCCGAAACCACATCGTCAGAATAGCCCGGCACAACAGGGGACATCCGTTGCCAGCGATTACCGAACCCGGTCGTATGCTGCAACGGCGTGTGCCCGCGTGTAGCGCACTGACTGATGCCCGCCGACCACTATTGATCGCCGCGTTCACATCCGCATGTTGATGCGGCTGGACAGGAGTCCTGCTTATGAACACTGATGTGCTGATGATCTCACATGCTGATGAGCCGAAAATTACCCTGATGAATGTGCAGACGATGCAGGCTATTCGCACGTTCGATCTTCCGGGTAGAATTGCTGTGCTGGGGGCCAGCAGTGACCGTCGTTATGGATTTGCAATTCATCGTGACGATGACTGCGTGACGGTGATTAACGCCACAGAGGGCATTGTGAAGGCAATTTGCAGCACGGCAAAACAGCCAACACACTTCCATGCCCACATGGGGCACAGCCTCATCTTTAATGATGGCAGTGGCAGCGTGATGCTATTCGAGGATACCAAAATACCCCGGCATACCGTTTTTGACGTAACCGCCCCCGATCATGGGTCGGCGCTGCTGATCGAAGACTGGCTGCTGGTTGGCTACCTGCGGCGCGGCTGTGTGGAGGTTTATCAATATCCTGCTGGAGAGCACGCGCAGACGTTTGAGGCATGTATTGCCCTGCATGGGGCTGCTCAGGTTAGCAATCATGCATTGTTTGGCTGTGGCGATGGTGTGCTGTTATTGACACTGGAAGGGGGCGCGTTCCAGTCAGTTAAAGTGCCCAACCCTGCGGATGCACCACCGCGAACGCGCGTGGGGCGCTTTGCTACCCATGAGGGAAGGGGGCTGGCGCTGGGGAACTTCGGCGAGGGGCTGGTCGTTATTAACCCCGATGCACAGACGATGCGTGTAATCTCGCTACCGGCCTATCCGCTAACATTCGGGTTTGATGCGGCTGGCGAGACTGCCATTGTCCTGACGCATGATGGGCTGATACGCCGATTGACACTGGCAGGCGATGAAATTGCCGCCGAGCCAGTAGCTGCCGAAACATCCATACCGCGCGGCCCAGACCACAAAGCACGCCCCACATTCAGCCAGCATGAAGACCACCTGTACATCACGGATCCGGAGGCACAGGCGCTCATTCAGGTACCGGTCACTCATTTTGCAGGTCGGCACTCGTTTGATCTGGATTTTGCTCCGGGCAATATTCTGACGTTGAAAGGATAGTCATGAATTCCATTCCAATGCGGTTGGATCAATTGATGGATCGCATTTTGTTTGTACAACCCACTGAGTTGACCGCCACAGAAACACAGACCGCTGAAAACGCCTTCAGCTTTTCGCTGTGGTTTTCCGGCGTGCGCTGCATTCTGCAATATGTGGTACTGCCATTTGTGCTGCCGCTGGTTGGCATTGCGGTGGATGCTGCTGTACCGATTTTGATGAGCATCAACATTCTGGCGATGATCTCGGTTATATTCAGCCTGCGCCGGTTCTGGCGGGTGCGGTATAGCTACCGCTGGGTGTACTTCGGGGTTGCGGTTGTGGCGCTGTTCCTGCTGGGGATGTTCCTGTACCTTGACTGGCAGGCACTTCAGGTACTGGCGTAAGTCATAGTTTAACCTGCATCAAAATTAAGATAGCAGATGCTTAATCTGATCTTCACCCCGTGCGGGTGAGGTTGTTATGGGGGTTATCTGAGAGGTTTTAATCGGATAAATCCTTTATATTAACGCGCTGTGTAGACAGTTAGCAGCGATTTCCGCTAGATTTGAACGCATGGGGAAAAGGTAACACATGCACAGGCTGATTGGGGGTAAACGACGTTGAATACCAGTTCAACACACATCAGCCTTTCATAACTCATCGAAAACAAACACGGCATTCCCTACAACAGTTACTCGTTCAATATGGAGTCAGAAAAGCATGTCTAACAAAGTTGGTATTTTTTTCGGAAGCAGCACGGGGACAACTGAGGAAGTTGCTGGCGACATCCACGATGTGTGGGTGGAGGCAGGTATGGAAGCAGATGAACCTGTCGATATTGGTAGCGTGACAGACCTCAACGACCTGCTTGCGTATGATTACCTCATGATCGGCATCCCAACATGGAATGTTGGTGAGCTTCAGGACGATTGGGATTACGTCTTCGAAGACCTTGATGACCTCGACTTCAGTGGCAAGACCATTGCTATGTTCGGCGTGGGCGACCAGATGAACTACCCGGATAATTTTCTGGATGCCGTTGGTATTCTCGGTCGCAAGTTGCAGGAACAGGGCGCAACCCTCGTGGGGTACTGGTCAACCGAGGGCTACGAACACTATGAGTCTGCTGGGCTGGAAGACGACAAGTTTATGGGGCTGGCGCTGGATGATATGAACCAGGCAGACATGACCGAAGAACGAATTGCCGCGTGGGTAGAGCAGGTTAAAGCAGAATTCGCGTTGCAGACGACGTAGGTGTGAGAGAAAAAAACGGCTTGCGTTTCCGTCCGGGGACAATGGCTGCCATCTTTGCGGTGGGTGTGGGGGCGGGGGTTATCTTCGCACCCGGACTCATCTTTGCGGTTCCGATGATGACATCAGATATGTCTGTCGGTGCGATTATTTCCCTGTCCGTTACGGCAGGTGTGTTGTTCCTCCCTGTGTTTGCGGCGTTTTCGATAAGACCGAAACCCGGCACGGCAATTGCAGTTGGCGCTATCACTGGCGTGATAGTCGGACTGCTGACGCCTTACACACTGGATAGTATTCTGTCCTTTTTGCTGGTCGGTGTGATTGCTGAGGTTCCGTTGTGGTTCTGTAGAGGACAAGCACTGAGCAGCCGTCAGGTCATCTACACTGGTACTGGCATCGGATTGATACAGTTCACGATCAATATCATCGGGCATAGCATCACACTCCACCCTGTTCACTGGATATTACTTTTACTTCTCACGCT
>JBCCQC010000053.1:0-12662 GCA_039024535.1 Chloroflexota bacterium | reverse complement strand
GGCTGGAAAATTATCTGGCGAACTATCGCGGCAGTGTGATACTCGTCTCGCATGATCGCGTGTTTCTGAACCACACCGTCAACCGCATCATCGAAATTGACGAACACACCCGCAACAGCGTCCTATTCACCGGCAACTACGATGCCTACACCACCGAAAAAGCCCGCCGCGTAGAAACATGGCGAACAGACTACGCCAGCCAGCAGGACGAACTGAAAACACTGCGCCGCCTGCTCAAAAGCAAAACCGGCACCACCACACAAAAACGCAACATCCGCACGAAAGACGGCGACAGGTTCATCAAACACTTCAAAGACCAGACCGCCGATAAAACCCTCTCCCGCGAGGCCAGCAACCTCGAAGAACGCCTGCGGCGCATAGAAGCCGACCCCATCCCACAACCGCCACGCCCCATCACCCTCAGCGCAGACTATGACCCGGCCACACTGCGCGGTCACTTCCCGGTCACACTGTCTAATCTAAGCCTGCGCTATGGTGAGCGCGTCATCCTGGATAATGTTTCGCTGTCTATCACTGCCGGGGAACGCCTTGCCATCACCGGGGAAAATGGCGCTGGCAAAAGCACGCTGATAAAACTCATCGCCGGGGAAATCTCACCGGATAGCGGTACGGTGACGATTGCACCGTCAGTACAGTCAGGCTATTTGCCGCAGGTGGACGAACTACCGGAGGGTGATACCCTGATTGCGGCCTACGGCAACGGACTACCCGGCAGCTACGAAGACCACAAAGCCGCCCTCATCAGCAGCGGCTTTTTCACCTATGAGCAATTAGCCACGCCCAGCAGCGGGGCCAGCAGCGGCCAGCGCCGTAAAGTGCAGTTGGCACGGCTCATCGCACAACAGGCAAATGTCCTTCTGCTGGACGAACCCACCAACCACCTCAGCCTCGATGTAGTCGAATCCATTGAAACCGCGCTGGATAACTTCATCGGCACAGTGATCGTTGTCTCACACGACCGCCGTTTTCTGGAGCGGTTCGGCGGCAAACGGCTCCATCTGGCAAACGGCAGCCTGCACGAAGTCGCGCCGGATTATGCGTCGTCTTCCCGGCCCAGATAGGCTTCAATCACAACCGGGTCGCTTTTGACCTCGTCAGGTGTGCCGTGGGCAATAATCTGCCCGAAACTGAGTACATACACCACATCGCACACCTGCCCGATGAGTTCCATATCGTGCTCAATGACCAGCACAGTCAGCCCTTCCTCACGCAGCCGGATAATCTGCTCACCGAGGGTGTGCGTCTCAGTCGGGTTC
The DNA here is from genome assembly GCA_039024535.1 of Chloroflexota bacterium. Taxonomy (GTDB): domain Bacteria; phylum Chloroflexota; class Anaerolineae; order Aggregatilineales; family Phototrophicaceae; genus DAOTTY01. The sequence continues at coordinate 11,385 of JBCCQC010000053.1, read as the reverse complement.
ATCCCGGCGGTTGGCTCATCCAGCAGCACCAGCGAGGGGGCTGTCGCCAGCGCACGGGCCATCTCCAGTCGCCGCTGGTCGCCGTAGGGCAGGTTCCCCGCAGGCAGGGCCGCCACCTCAGACAGCGCAAACCGCTTCAGCAGTTGTCCGGCACGCTCCCGGAACAGCGTTTCTTCCTGGCGATACCCCGGCGCAAACACCAGCGACCCTAAAAACGTCGCGCTACCACGCCCGTGCTGCCCGATCAGTAAATTCTCCTGCGCCGTCATGTCACCAAACAGCCGGATATTCTGGTAGGTACGTGCAATGCCCATGCGCGTAATCGCGTGCGGTTTCTCATTTTCAATAGCATGGCCCTTAAACGTGATACTGCCAGCCGTGGGATGATCCAGGCCACTGATACAGTTAATCAGCGTGGTCTTGCCCGCACCATTCGGCCCAATCAGCCCCGTCACCAGCCCCTCAGCCACGGTCATGTTAACATCGCCCAGAGCCCGCAACCCACCAAACTGCCGCGTCACATCTTTTAATTCCAGCATTCTAAAAACCCATATCTGATAACTCGTCGCAGAAGTCTACCACTGTGGAACGGACATCTAAAATCCCCACTGTGCGCCGTGCGTCGCTTTCAGCGCAGCCACAATCCTGTTATGCAGGTCTTCATTGCCGTTCGTCGCCACAAACCCTGGATGCGGCAGCACCGTCCCCTGCGAAAAATCCAGTTCTACCCCCGCTACATCTGTGAGCTTGCCACCCGCAGCCCGCAGCAACGCCGCCCCACTTGCATGATCCCAGATCTTGTGCGGGTCGGCCTGTGTGTCTCTCGGCAACCGCACAAACACATCCCCATATCCGGCGGCAATCATCGCGTATTTAAGCTGGCTATCGTATAGCTCCATCCGTGCGCCGTCTATATCGGCGGCCACGCGCACCCGCTTTGCCTCGGCAGCTTCCGGTTCACTCAGCTTGATACTATCCAGAATCAGAATAGCGTCATCTGTGCCCCGCTGCGATGCCTTTACTGTCCGTCGATTTTCGCCGTCCATACCCATCGCCGTGACCGTTTCACCATCCGTGCAAATAATGCTACCGTCCGTATCAATCGGTGAGCGCGGTAGCCCCACCACAGCCTCCAGTGGTACCAGATCATGCATCACCCCCACGCAGATGGCATAGTAGCGCCCATTCACAAAGCCCACTGTGCCGTCAATCGGGTCAATCACCCACGTCCGCGCAGATGTTACATCACGCCCATAGTCCAGCCACCCGATGACATCCGGCACGCTCACACTATCCCCGGTAATGCTACCTATCAGGCTGGCAACCTGTGCCTGCCCCTCTGCGGATACCAGTTCTTTAAACGCATCGCCACCTTCCTCCCCGATGACCGCCTCGCCGGGGAAGTGCTGCTTTATTGCCCGGCATATCAACGCCTGTGCGCCATAGTCTGCAATCGTCACCGGGCTGTCATCGTCTTTGCTGCTGGCATTAAACCCGCGTGCCTGTATCGTCCGGCAGAGCGTCGCCGCGTTCTGCACCGCACTGATGATCGGAGTTAAGTCTGTCATCGTCGTTTTCCCGTTTGCGTCGTAAACGCGCAGAGTTTAACGCAAAAAGTTGATACCGATGTTAAATATCACGGCACAACAGCGGCCACTTCCAGCAATCGGTCACGGGTCGTGATCGTCTGCATGGTTCTTACCCACTCGCGGATCGTTGGCGCTTCTTCTCGTAGCTGCTGCACCGCCGGGCCAATCGGGTCTTCGCCACCGGCATCAATCCCCGCCACCTGGTACCCGCCATAAAACGAAAACCACGCCTGGTTCATCTTGCGAATGCGAATCCCGTTCTCAAAAAAGAGCTGCCGACGTTCTTCCATGTACGCCTCGGCCTCCTCAATTTTGCCCTCCGCCAGCAGGTCATCCACTGTCACCCGCGTTTCGTGCATCGCACTGCTGTAGTCAAATACCGGGCGCGTTTCCGGCTGTTCTACCGGCTCATCTTGCTCTGGCAATTCCAGTGGCGGCAGTTCCGGCTGCGGAACCGGCTCCGGGTAATAACGTTCCAGTGCCACACGGCCCATCTCGCGCCCGAAAATACTCGCCGTCGTTTCGTTGATGATACGCGCCTCGCCAGCATTACCTCCGAACTCCGTTTCAATCCCCAGCGGATGAAACATCAGATAGTGATGCAGCCACTCATGCGCGAACGTTTCCAGCGTATAGGACAGGCTGTTGGTCTCAACAATCATTGCCGGGTACAGGGCCATCCCACCAATCGGCACAATCACAGCAGATAAATTTTCCTCATCCAGAATGCGATGTTCAATTGCCTCACGCTCATCCACAGTAATCGGCGTCAGCGTCATCGCATGTTCCATCGCAATCGCATCACGCGGGGAAGTCACCAGCAGTAGCGTTTGCCCCACAAAACGCATATTCATCGGCGGCAATAGCTGGCCGCCCACATCAAAACCCTCCTCGCGCAAAATAGTAGAAACCTGCTCCTCCATAATGGCTTCAACAGCCGTCTGCCGCGCCAGCAGGTCAGCACGCAGGGTATCGCGCTGTTCACGCAGGTCTGCACTGAACGTGTCCGGGTCAGCAACAGCGGGGCTGCTGTAAATCGTCTCGATCTGCGTTTCATAGTGCCGTGCCAGCGTCAAATCACTGAAATAGTCGTATACATACTGTACGCGCTCGGCTTCTGTGGTGTACGCATGGCTACCATTCAGCGCCTGCCCCATCTTCGCCCCTATCGCCTCAATCTCCCAGCCGACGTAGTCGAAATGAGCATCTTTTACCATTGTCGCAATAGAAAAGTACGGGGTTTGCTTCAGTGTAGAGTTGCGCAGCAGAAGCACCATCATCGTCAGCAGCAGCAGCCAGCGCACGCCGCCACCCGCCCGGCGCAACACACCCCACATCACACTTAAATAGGCCAATTGCAAGAACTTTCTTTGTGTTTGTCACAGGGGAATTGTACGCGATAGAGAAGATTTCCCATATCGCAAAAACACCATAACAACAGATGGCGGCTGCACCTGCACGGTCTGGCTATGTTCGGTCGCAGCGGATGTTTTACCCGCTGGCAAACCGGCAATAAACAAAAAATTAGCCGGTGAACGTATCCCGGCTAACTCTCTATTTCTATATATCGTTTCCACTCGTCAGGGCCACTACCAACGGCGATGACCAGGTAGCTGGTTCTCGGCGTCTTTGGCTCCCAGTGCAGGCGCATACCAGCCTCATTAGGGAGTCTGCTGCCCTTTCGGTGATTGCACGACTCACACGCGCACGCCGTATTAGACCACGTATCTTTACCATTCCGCGACTTCGGAACGATGTGATCGACCGTGAAATTAGACTTCGTGAGCACCTTGCCACGCTGGGTAGACCCCGGCGTCACGCCACAGTAAATACAGCGGTAGCTGTCACGAATCAGCACCCCCCGGCGGCTCCAGTGGGCCTGGCGGCGCGGCACATTAATGTAGCGCCGCAATGCAATAACCGACGGAATCGGAAATTCCTCGCTAATCGTGCGCAAAAACTTCCCGCTCTGCTCAACGGCCACTGCTTTCTCCGCTAACAGTAGATTCACCGCACGCGGGATGGAGATCACCGATAACGGCTCCCACGTACTACCGTTCAATAGAAGGACACGTCCCTGCAATACAGACACAGACAAGACCTCTCGTTCAAATCACTAAAACTTTGCAAAAGCAGTTGCCCTGCACCGCCCGCACGGTGTGTTGCACAACGGCTACATTGACCTTCCCTGTGGCACACAACTCGTGCGCTGCACTCGTGGATAGTATAGCAAATTCTCTTCAAACGTGCTTTAAAAATTGATTATTGCACCCGGTATGACGATACACGGCAACACAGGTGGGTTCCAACCCGTCACGGACGAGAACCCGGTTCACACTGTCAATCGACTTTCCGTCGGCTGGTTCACACTCAGCAAGCATAACCGTTTTCCTCTCGTTTCTTTGCCAGTTGCGTCCAGTCCCACACATGGGAGGGAGCGCAAATCGTCAGTTAACTATTTCAGTTCAGTTCTGTTCGTCAGGGGGTCTGCACCGCCTGCCAGAATCCATCGGGACTTAACAGCGGGCGCAGATAATCGGGAATTCCGTCAATGCCAATCGGTTCGGCATACATAGAACATGGCTCCTTGATCTGATTGCAGGTCCGGTAGGGCTTCTCGCCCGCTAACCCCGGGTTCCCGCTCGTTTCATCACCGTTAACGGGGTGGGGGTGTCTGCAACCAGCACATCAAAGCCGCTCTGTGCTATGGCCCTTTGGGGATAATCGCCTCTGTCGCTATCATCTGACGATTGCCCCCAGCGGCCACCTTTGATCACACGGAAGCGCGGCTGTTCGCCGTCCTGCTCCAGCTCATTAGCTGCCTCTGCCGCGAGGTAATTAATCTCGCGCAGCATAGCGACCAGTTCCGCCTTGCCGGGGCTATTCGGTGTTTCCAGCGTGTTATCACTGGCTGCCGTATGAACCTCGTCCAGCGTCTCCAGCATCGCCTGCAGGCGGGCTGCCGTGTGGAAAAAAGTGAGCTTGTGCTGGTTGTTCTGCATGATGACACCTCTGCTTAAAGCAATAGTAAAAAACAAAAAGGGCGTGAGACTCATCCTGTCTCACGCCCTTCGGTGCTTCTGTAGGGGTTGCGCTGTGCTGTTCGGTCTACCGCGTGTAATCTCGCGCGGGGCCTCCTCGCACAGTGCAGAGAGACAGGTGTTCGCTTTGCTGCCAATCCATCGCAAATTCGATACTGAGATCGAAATTCGACACCTTCGTACCTCGTCCGAGGTTCCGATTGGCAGGCAGGACACATGGTTCCGCATTCGTGGATAGAATGGCGGTGGCAGGCAGTATTGAATAGCGATGTGTGCTAACTGCGCGTCCCATAATGGCGTCCTGTAACTGTGCGAACATGATTGTGCCTATGCACCTTTCTCGACGGTCGTGTCGTTGAGCATAGCCCGGATGCTTTCACCGGTAATAAAGACCCGGCGCATTCCATTCGGCTTGCTCACTTTCAGATGGCCCTTCTTGATGAGCCGCTTCAGCGTACTCAGGCTGATCCCCAGTGCCTCTGCTGCTTCCTGTCTGGAATATACAGCGCCAGCCTCAATCTGGAGTTTGGAACCATTCTGTGCGTCTACCATGAAGTGTTTTCCTTTCACTTCCCTGTGGGAAGATAACATAGCTTACGAGATGCGTCAAGAGACTACGGTTATCTTAAACAAGTTTTAAAGGGTCACAAGGGCTAAAATGCCAGATTGCGTTAAAATTGTGAAACACGATACACATAAATTTTTAACATCACACACCTCCCCGCAACCGGGCCATTGACTTCTCCCACAAAACTCCCTATCGTTTAAATCACAAACATAAAACAACAAAAAGCATCGACGGAGACAGTCCGCGACACCAGCCCCAACAGGGAGCCAGCGCCACAGACTGAGAGCGCAGGCCGGGTAGCCGTTTCGGAATTCACTTCAGAGCTGGCAGTTGAACCCCCGCACGGGTAGTAGTCTGGCCCGCCCCATCCGGCGTTACAGGACAACACAAGCTGGACGCGCAAGCGTCAAGCAGGGTGGTACCGCGAGACGTACACAACACGCTCTCGTCCCTGTATGGGATGAGGGCGTTTTTTATTTCGACGTGGCACGATCTGTAGAGACAGAGCCTGCTCTGTCCGCCACAAAGAAAAGCACGATTTCATTGACATGGTATTTATAAATGCCCATGCCATCACAGAAGGAGACATAACAGAGATATGCTGGAAGAACTCGAAAAACTGTACGAAAAAGCCCTTTCCGAACTGGAAACGGTCAACGCCAGCGACAACCTGCGCGACTGGCAACTGAACTACCTCGGGCGCAAAGGTGAAGTCACCCTCATGCTGCGCAACACCGGCAAACTCCCCGCAGAGGAACGCCCGCAATTCGGCAAACGCGCCAACGAAATCAAAAACCTGCTCACACACGCCTACGACAAACGCGAAGCACTCGTAGAAGAACAGGAACTCGCCGCTGACCTCGAACAGGGCGAAATTGACATTTCTCTGCCCGGACGTGACCGGCACATTGGCGGCCTGCACCCGGCCACACAAACCCTGCGCGAGTTCTATCGCATCTTCGGGGATATGGGCTTTCAGGTATTCCGCAGCCGGGAAGTAGAAGACGACGATCACAACTTCACCTTCCTCAACTTCCCGCCAGATCACCCCGCCCGTGACATGCAGGACACGTTCTACACAACCGAAAAAGACGTGATTCTGCGCACACACACCTCCCCCGGCCAGATCCGTGCCATGCACGCAATGGGTAACAACGGCACCGAACCCATCCGCGTGATTCTGCCAGGCATGGTCTACCGCTATGAGCAGATCACCGCCCGCAGCGAGGTACAGTTCCAGCAGGTAGAAGGGCTGGCCGTCGGCAAAAACATCACCATGGCCGACCTGAAAGGCACCATTGCCGTCTTTGCAGAGCGCTTCTTCGGTGAAGGCACCAATGTACGCTTCCGTGCCTCCTACTTCCCATTCACAGAGCCAAGCATGGAAATTGATGTGGAGTGCTTCCTGTGTGGCGGCAAGGGCTGCAACGTGTGCAAGTACACCGGCTGGCTGGAAATCGGCGGCAGCGGTATGGTTCACCCCAACGTCCTGCGCAACGGCGGCTACGATCCCGAAGTGTGGAGCGGCTTTGCATTTGGCATGGGGCCAGAGCGCATCACCATGCTGCGCCACGGCATCACCGATATTCGTTACTTCTGGGGCAATGACCTGCGCTTCCTGGAGCAGTTCTAATCTCTACGCCACCGTAGGGTCATGGCACGCCATGCCCAAACCTGTCAAATGCCATCTAGAACAGGACACCCACCATGAAAACGGCTGCTCTCATCACAATCGAAAGGCTGCTGCCATAATGCTACTGCGCCGCATTCTGTTCGTACTCATCGGCGTGGCCCTGCTCTATCTGGCGTTACAACCGTGGGGAGCCATTGCCCGCGTGACGTTATTCGTGCTCGGTTTGCTCCTGCTGCTGGCGGCTGTCATAGGCCGGCGTCTGTCTGGCAGCGGTGTCACACGTGGCTATGGCGCTGCCGCAACCGTGCTGCTGAACACAGTCATCGCGCTCATGCTCATCGAAACGACCGCCGCTGTCATCGTCAACCTGCGCGACCTCCGTACCCCCACTCTGGACGATTTTCGTACAGCACTACCCTACTATCAGGCTACCGATTGGGGCGCGGTTCACTGGCAGGAAATCCAGACGATCACAGAAGGCTACGAACCGTTCACCGTCTGGCGCTCACAGGCGTTTGACGGAGTGACCGCTACTGTTCTCGCGGATGGCACCCGCCTCACACCGGGCACCAACTGTGACGACCCTGACGCATACACCGTATTCATGTTTGGCGGCAGCACCATGTGGGGCATGGGTGCCACCGATGACAGGAGTATCCCCGCCTATGTTCAGAATACGCTGGGGACAGATGCCTGCGTCGTGAACTACGGCATGTTCGGCTACGTCGCCACCCAGGGCACCATCAAACTGATGACAGAGTTGCAGCAGGGCCGCGTGCCAGATACCGTAATCTTCTACGATGGGGTGAACGACATACTCGCCACCCACCAGAACGGGGCCGCCGCCGCACACCAGAACCTCAGCGAAGTTGCCGCCGCCTACGAGCCGAATACACTCGGCAGCGCCTTGCTGGAATCAATACGCGGGGCCTACACCCTGCGCCTGCTGCGTGGCATACTGCCGCAACCGGCCCCACAAACCGTAGACCGTCCGGACAACAGCATACTCGCTGCACAGACTGCCGATGCCTACCTGCTGAATATCGAAATCGTGGACAGGCTGGCAGAAACCTACGGCTTTGAGTACGCCTTTTTCTGGCAGCCCGTGATTGCCGCCGGAGACAAACCGCTCACGCCAGAAGAAGAATCGCTGGCCGGTGGCCTGGGTGATGCTGAGTCACTCTACATACAAACCTATCAACTGATTGAACAACACGCGGACGACACAGAAAACCTGTACTACATCGCCGATGCATTCGACGGTGTGGAGCAGTTCATCTACGCCGACCCGTTTCACATCGTGCCAGAAGGCAACGAAATCATCGCCAATCGCATACTTCAAGTAATGAATCTACAACAGGGAGAATAAAAACCCATGTTAGTCCCACTTTCATGGCTACAGGACTACGTTGATATTGACGTGCCCATTGAACTACTCGCAGAAAAAATTACACTCGCCGGTCTGGAAGTCGCAAAACTATATTACATCGGCATACCGCAGGGCCATGTCGAAGGCGTGCGCCTGCCAACGTCAGATCATCTCGTCTGGGATCGTGAAAAACTGCTGCTCGGTGCCGTTAAAGAGGTCAAACCGCACCCGGACGCCGATAAGCTCGTCCTCGCAATGGTGGACTATGGTGCCGACGAACTGGAACAGTGCGTAACCGGCGCGCCAAATCTATTCCAGTACAAAGGCAAAGGCGAACTGGAATCGCCCGTCTGGACAGTCATTGCGCTGGAAGGTGCCGAAGTATGGGACGGCCACAGCGACGAACCCAAACGCATGATTCTCAAGGGCAAGCCCCTGCGCGGCATCCACAACAAGAGCATGGTATGCAGCGAGAAAGAACTCGGTATGAGCGACGCCCACGAGGGTATCATGCTGCTGCACGACCAGCCGCAAAACGGCAACGGTGAGGCATTTGCCCCTGGCACTCCTGCACAGGATGTATTCGGTGATGTCGTGCTGGAAATTGAACTCACGCCGAACCTGGCCCGTACCTTCAGCATTATCGGCATCGCCCGTGAAGTCGCCGCTATCCTGGATAAAGAGCTGAAATACCCCTCCTTCGAATTCGTCGCCGAGGGCGACCCCATCGACGGTGCGGTAGAAATCGAAATCCGTGAGCCAGAACTGAACCCGCGCTTCACGTTCACGCTGCTGCGCAACACAAAAGTTCAACCCTCCCCGGAGTGGATGCAGCACCGCTTACGTCTGGTCGGGCAGCGGCCTATCAACAACTTCGTGGACGTAACCAATTACATCACGTTCGAACTCGGCCAGCCCCTCCACGCCTTCGACTATGACAAATTGGTTGAGCGTGCCGGAGGCGACACCCCGAAAATTATCACGCGCCTGCCAGAAGATGGCGAAACGCTGGAAACACTGGACGGCGTAACCCGTAAACTCCTCCCGGAGAACATTCTCGTCACAGACGAGGCCGGGGTACTCAGCATGGGTGGCGTGATGGGCGGCGGCGACACCGAAATCAGCGACGAAACCACAACCGTCCTGCTGGAATCGGCGGCGTGGAACTTCATCAACATTCGCAAAACACAACAGGCGCAAAAGCTGTTCACAGAAGCCGGCACGCGCTTCTCACGCGGCGTACACCCCTCGCAGGCCATTCTCGGTGTACAGCGCGGCATTGAACTCATGCGGCAGACTGGCGGTGGCGAAGTTGCACAGGGCGTGGTAGACGCATACCCCCTCCCGCCAGCAAGTGTAGAGATTGAACTGCCAATTATCGAAGTACGCCGCATCATGGGTATGGACTTCGCCATCGAAACCGCTGCCGATATTCTCCGCCGTCTTGAATTTGACGTGGAATACAGCAAAGACACCATTCGCGTCACCGTGCCAGATCACCGCATGGATATTGATACCGGCGTGGTGGGCCGTGCCGACCTGATCGAAGAAATTGCCCGTGTAAACGGCTACGACGTGATCCCGACAACTATCATTGCCGACGAAATGCCGTCACAGGTGGGCAACCCCTACATGCAGGTCGAAGAAGAACTGCGCGACCTGCTGGCGACCCTCGGCCTGCGCGAAAACGTCAGCTACCGCTTCACTACGCCAGAGCGCGAAGCGCAGCTTGTCCCCGCCGGGGAACAATCCAGCCTGCCAGAGGCCGGTTACGTCACAATGGCAAACCCCATCGCCGCCGATAAAACCGTATTGCGCCACACCATTCTGGTAAACCTGCTGGAAAATGCCGCCTCCAACATGCGCTACCAGAACCGCCAGGCCGTGTTCGAAATCGGCAGTGTCTATCTCAAGCACGACGAACCACTCCCGGACGAACTGCCACGCCTCGGTCTGCTGATGACCGGCTCACGCTCCCCCATTGATGACTGGAGCCGCAGCGACGACGACGCCATGATAGACTTCTTTGACATCAAGGGCATCGTAGATGGTATGCTGAGCGGCCTCAACATCACAAACTACACCATCGAACGCTCACAGCACACCACATTCCATCCAGGGCGCAGTGCCGCCCTGCACATTGACGGCAACTACGTCGGTGACTTCGGTGAACTGCACCCGCGTGTAGCAAAAGCCTTCGAACTGAGCGGGTCGCCGGTATTCGTAGCCGAGTTCGACCTTGAAGCAGCCCTGCACCACAGTGTAGATACACTCGTCGCACCGCTGCCAGTAACCCCGCCGGTATTGCAGGACATTGCGCTGGTAGTCGATGACACAACCCCCGCCGGGGAAGTCGAAATGGTCATTCGTCAGGCGGGCGGCGACCTGCTGCGCGACGTGCGCCTGTTCGATGTTTATACCGGCGAGTCCATCCCGGAGGGCAAAAAGAGCATCGCCTATAGCCTCACCTTCCAGACGGACGAGAAAACCCTCACAGACAAAGAAGTAGCGAAAATCCACAAAAAGATCGTCAAGTCGGCAAAAGCCCGCATCGGCGCAGAGCTGCGCAGCTAACGATACAAATCCTGGTCTGCCGGACGGTTCATCTCACTGGCCCGTCCGCGCACATCCGGGAACTGTAACCCGCGCACCAGCACCACCGGCCTGCCCTCGCTGCCTTCCCCGGCAGCGAGGGTGGCCGCACTCGCCACCAGATCCGCATACGCCTGAATACTGATATGCAACTCACGCCCGAACAGGTCAGTTTCCCCGCGCAAATCCAGCAACCCCGGCATCCCTGCAATCCCAATCGCCACGCCAATATTGCCTAACCGAAATGGCCTGCCATGCGAATCGCTCAATATCACGCCGATGTCCGCGCCAGTTTCCGCTTTCATCCGCCCCCGAATGCTCTCGGCGGTACCGTCCGGGTCGAGTGGCAGCAGCAGCACACGGTTATCGCCGTCCTCTGCGTTAGACTGGTCAATCCCGGCATTTGCAGACACAAACCCCAGTCGATGCTCTGTTACCAGCACGCCCCTACTCGCCCGTGACACCATCCGGCTTTCACGCAGCACCAGTTCAACAAGGCGCGGGTCTTTCCCGGTGATCCCTGCGTAGTGCAGCGCATCCGTACCCGGCTCCACATCTGTCAGATTCACTGTACGCCCCTGCGCTTTCGAGAT
>JBCCQC010000052.1:0-12696 GCA_039024535.1 Chloroflexota bacterium | reverse complement strand
TGTTTGAGGCAGCCCTCAGCCACATTGTGACGATGGAAGTTCCCGTTTCGCGCATCACGGTAGTCATGGCCGCGCCGGAACCGTCGTATGACCCGGCATTTCTACAGATTACAGTTGTGTGGGAACGTACAGTGGGCATGCAATTTGCAGAGTCCAACGAGCGATTTGAAAGGCAACAGGTTGCTTTTAGCAGGTTGCCAGATGTTACCCGGCAGAGCACAGATGTGCAGACAGCGCAGCGAGAGTTAAGCAACTTCCCGGCTTTACGAGACTACATTACCGGCAATCGAAGTGTGAGTGTGGCTTTCGAAGCGTTTGAAACACGCGGCCAGTGGCTGGGTATGTTGATTGCTGAGAGCGACCACGAAAACGTCTTTGATGACCAGTACGTTCGCTTTCTACAGGCCATTAGCGACCAGATTGCCATTGCCCTGCAAAACCAGATGCTGTTCGAGCAGGCCCAGCAAGAAGCGCGTCAGGCGCTGGCCCTTGCAGAAGCCACCCAGCTTGCCAATCAGGTTAGCGGCCAACTGGCCGACAATGTGGAAACAATGTTTGTGCGCGTGGCAGAAACTGCCGGGTACGACCGCTGGTTGTTGATGCAACTGAACGAGAGCGAAACCCGCCTGCTGGTTATCTCCCAGCAGGTGCCCGATGACAGCCCGCTGATTGTGGATACCAGCCTTGACTTGAGTACGGCAGACCACCCCGTTGCCAACGCTTTCCTGTACAACCGCACGTTGATGGTTAATGACCCACAACGCCACCCGAACCTCAAAGACCGGCCCGACCTCGCAGCAATCATTGGCAAACACATCGCAACGCCGATTGCAACTGATGAGCGTGTGATGGGGGCACTGCTGGTAGGGCGCGGGCTGGATGAGCCTGACCTGACCGAACGTGATAATACACTGATTGATACTCTGGCAGCGCAGGTGGCTGTGACTATTGAGAATAAACGTCTGTTTGTGGCAGCAGAGCGCGAACGCACCACCCTGCGCTCCATCCTGGATACACTGCCAGCGGGTGTGCTGGTGCTGGACGCGAAAACTTTGCGACCGGTGCAGTCTAACGCACAGATTGTAGAGTATATGGGTATGGAACTGCCTGCTGATGTGCCCTTCAGTGCAGAGTCTTATAATCTGTACCGAACCGGTACCAGCATTCATTATCCGAACGAAGAACTGCCAATCATGGTGTGCCTTGAAGTGGGGGTACCAGCCTTCAGTGATGACGTATCGGTGATAACGGCAAGCGGCCACCAGACGGATATGCTGCTGAATGCGGCCCCTATCCGCAATGCGAAGGGGGAAATCACGAACATTGTTGCCGCATTCGAAGACATCAGCAACCTGCGCAGCCTTGAAAACACGCTCCAGGATAACCTGCGGGAAACCATCTCGCTGTATGAGGCAACGCGGTCACTTTCTGAAGCGAATGAGCTGGAAGAAGTGCTGGATGTGGTGCTGTTCCAGCTCAAGATGAATGACCCGGAAGACGCACACGTCATCCTCGTAGATGGCGATGAGGGGATGCACGAGGTTGTGCGTGATCTTGTGCGTCCGCTGGAGATTGACGACCTGAGTGCCAGCGTGCTGAGTGAAGATCGTATCATCCTGATTGATAATGTAGATGACGAACCGAGTATCACAGAAACTGACCGGGCCGTCCTCATCAGCCAGGGGATTCTATCTATCGCAACGGTGCCGCTGCGTGCGACTAACCGCACTGCCCCGCTGGGATGGGTGGTAGCGAACTACAGCAGGCCGAATCTGTTCACGCCAGAAGACGAACGCTTCCTCAGCACCCTGGGCGATAATGCAGCGGTGGCAATTGACAACCGCTACCTGTTCCAGAGTACGCAGCGTGCCCTGCGGGAAACTTCATCGCTGTACAGCGCTACTACGACCATCAGCCGTGCGCGTGACCTGATTGAACTGAGTAAGGTGGTGCGTGCGTCGGTCGAATCTCTGTCGCCGGATATTTATGCCGGCTACCTGATGACTGACCCGTCCTCGCCAGATAATCTGGAAGAGATGTTTAACATTAGCATGGATGCTGCCCCTATTGACTTCCGGAGGATGCTGCCCAGATATGGCCTGTTCCGCGAAGACAGTATCATTATTGACGATCTGCGAGCGATAGAAATTCCATCGGCGTTTGAGCAGGCTTTGCTGGAAGTTGGCACCGTCCAGGCGATGGCGTCTGTTAGCCTGCGTGTGAAGGGGATGCCCGATGGCCGCCTGTTCCTTGCGTATCATCAACCGCACCTGTTTACAGAGGGCGAGAAACGTTACCTGAACGCGATTGCAGACAGTGCATCGGTGGTGGTCGATAACATCCTCCTGCTGGATCAAATCCAGAGCGCACTGGAGGAAACCAGCACGCTTTATCAGGCAAGCCGGTCAATGGCCGACGCGACCAGCCCGGAGCAAATTCTGGATGTGGTCGTGGAAAAACTGATCGGCCCACACATCAACCAGGTGTTTGTGGCGCTGCTGACCAGCAGTACATGGGAAGGTAGCGGCGCTACCGTACAGATTGTGGCAAGCTGGCAGGCGGAGCAGAGTATTGATTTGCAGGGAATTTCACTATCTGTGGAGCAGTTCCCGGCATGGTCGGTCATCAGCTCACAAACCGTCATTACGATAGACGATGTCCAGACTGATAGACACCTTGGCGAGATGGAACGCATGGGCATCCAGAGCCTGGACGCCCAATCGCTGACGATTATTCCCCTCAAGGTGACGTCACGTTCTATCGGTTCTATCTGGATCAGTTCGCGTGATCCGCACTATCACAGTGAGCGGGAACAACGGGTGTTCCAGGCCTTTGCAGAGCAGGCATCGCTCTCGCTGGAAGCGTCGTTCCTGCTGGAACAGACAGAGCGTCGTGCGCGGCAGCTTGCGACCTCGGCAGAGGTGTCATCCATTGCCAGTTCAATCCTCGACATTGCTGAACTGTTGCCGCAGGTGGTTGATCTCATCAAGAACGAGTTCGGTTACGACCATGTGCAGGTGTTCCTGATGGATGACGATAACGAATATGCCGAGCTACGCGCCAGCACGAGCGAGGCTGGAAGACAGCTTCTTTCTGTGCGGCATAAACTGGCACGGGGTTCGCAGAGTGTAATCGGCCAGGTAACTGAACAGGGCCGCCCGGTTATTGCGCTTGATACATCGGATGCGCGTGTTGTTCACCGCCCGAACCCGTACCTGCCCCTCACCCGTTCGGAAATGGCGCTGCCAGTGATTATCAAGGGGCAGATTGTTGGTGCGCTGGACGTGCAATCCAACCAGCCGAACGCCTTTGGTGATGATGACATTGCTGTGCTGACGCTGCTTGCCAGCCAGATTTCGGTAGCGATTGACAATGCGCGTCTGTTCAGGCAGGCAGAAAGCCGCGCCGATGAGATGAGCTTCCTGTTTACCATCACGACCGCAGCGGCCTCTGCCGATGGACTGGAGGAAGCCCTGCAAAATGTGGTGGAACTGTTGCGCGGCTCCCTTGCAGAGACATCTTCCGTAGGTGTGTACCTGATTGCGGAGGACGTAATAAATATTGATGATGAGCAGCTAATGGAAATTGTGGCACTGGCCGGCAGTGAACACCCGGCAGAGGAAGTGGCGCATGTTATTGTTGGCGACGAGAATAACCTTGCAGGCATTGTCGCGCAGGATTTAATTCCAGTCATTATCGACCGGATTGAGAATGAACCGCGCTATATCCCGCTGGTTGAAGATTCCCGGTCAGCAGTGATTGTGCCACTGAGCACAGGTGGTGAGTTCACCGGCCTGATTGTCATGGAATCTGAGCGTGACCGTGCGTACAACCAGGATACCCTCACGTTGCTGCTGGCGCTGGGTAGTACGCTGGCGGCCATCGTGCAGAATGCGCTGCTGGTAGAAGACATCACCCGTAAGAACGATGAATTGCTTACGCTTGACCGTCTTAAGAGTGACTTCCTCGCCAATATGAGCCATGAACTGCGTACACCGCTGAACTCAATCATCGGGTTCAGCCGCGTGATGCTGAAGGGCATTGATGGCCCACTGACGGAAATGCAGGAACAGGATCTGAGCACGATCTATAGCAGCGGGCAACACCTGCTGGGGCTGATTAACGATATTCTGGACTCCGCTAAACTTGCGGCAGAGAAGATGGATCTACAGCGGGAATACTTTGACCTCAATACGGTGCTGGAGGGGGTGAAGTCTATTGGTATTGGCCTGCTGAAGGAAAAACCGGTGGACATCTTCCTGAAGACGACCAGCAACATGCCAGAAGCCTATGGCGACGAATTCCGCACCCGCCAGGTGCTGCTGAATATCGTCTCGAACGCGGCCAAGTTTACCAGCCAGGGCAGCGTGACCATCACAGCGTATACGGTGGAGGACATCGAGAAAGGCACTATGCTGCGGGTTGATGTGACGGATACCGGTATTGGTATTGACACAAAAGACCTGCCCATTCTGTTCGAGGCCTTCCGCCAGGTGGATTCATCGCTGACGCGAACGGTAGAAGGTACCGGGCTGGGCCTGCCGATTGCAAAATCTCTTGTAGAGCTACAGGGTGGCGAAATGGTAGTGGCTTCCGAACTGGGGCAGGGTTCCACCTTCAGCATTACGATTCCGACCATTCCGGTAAGCGTGGATGAGCAGGCCATCATTGAGCGCGATGGGCTTGATGTTATCGTCACAGAGGCTGTACAGGTCAATAATGGTGGCGAACCTGACCCTGAGACGGACACAGTGGAGACAACCAATGTTGTTGTTCAGAACAATGGCAGTAAACAGAAGATTATCGGGCCACCACCGGGTGTATTCGAGCAAAAGCGTCAGATTCTGCTGATTGAAGACAACCCGACGATGGTTGACCAGTATCGCCGTTTGTTGCAGCGTGAAGGCTTTGAGGTGCAGGTGGCATCGCACGCGGTGTTTGTAGAAACGATGGTGAGCGGGCTGCGGCCAACGGTTGTCATTATGGATGTGGACTTTGCTGACGGCGCAGGCTGGGACATTTTGAAGAATGTGAAAGACCGTGACGACACGTTTGACATTCCGGTAATCATCTCTACAATGAACCCGGATTCTGAGCGGGCATACCGATTGGGCGCACATAGCTACATCCAGCGCCCCTACACACCAGAAGACCTGACGCAGGCTGTGCTGGAAGCGGAACAGGAAAGCAATATTGACCGCATCCTGATTATTGACGACAAGCCAGAAAGCACCCGGCTGATTGAGCAAATCCTGGAAGCACACGGGCGGTACCGCGTTTTTGCAGCGCACACCGGGCCGGAGGGCATTGCGCTGGTGGCACGGCGGCGGCCAGACCTCATTATTCTGGATTTGCGTATGCCAGAAATGGACGGCTTTGCCGTGCTGGAGGAACTGCGCAGCCAGCCAGAAACGGCCAGCATCCCGATTGTGGTTGTTACCGGCGAAACCACACTCAGCAGCGACGAGCGCGACAAGCTCATCAATCTCGAAATCATCTACAAAACGGATCTCAATCAGGATAACTACCAGATGTTCATAGACGAGGTTCGCAGCCAGATTGCCCGGTACCACGGCGAATAGAGGAGATACTATGACGACACAGGCTATGGGGGCGCAGCAGGCCAAGCATGTTACGCTGCAATGTATCAACTGTGGCTGGTCTGCCAGCCTGCAAGACCTTAACCCCGCTATAAAGGGGTGCCCCGTCTGTGGAGAGAACATCATTGAAGCACGTTATGATGTGGGGCACATTGAGCCGGATGCATGGCGTGCGGAGTTTGCAAAGCGCCCGGTGCAGTTGTGGCGCTACCGGGAGATGCTGCCGATTTACGACGCCAGCAATATCGTCAGCCTGAACGAAGGCGGAACACCGCTCATCAAGTCAGAGAACCTGGCGGCTAATCTGGGTCTCAAGCATCTTTACATCAAAGATGAGCGCCAGGGGCCAACGCGCAGCTTCAAAGACCGTCAGGCGACTGTGGCGGTTTCTGCAATGAAGGAACTGGGCGTTAAGGAGGTGGTGGTTGCCAGCACCGGTAATGTAGCGATTGCTTATGCTGCGTACTGTGCCCGTGCGGGGATTAAACTATGGGCCTTCTTCCCCAGCCTGGCCCCTAACGAGAAAATGCGCGAGGCCGCCGTTTATGGTGCGCAGGTCATCAAAACCACCGGCAACTATGACCAGACCAAGGCGCTTGCTGCCAGCTTCGCCGCTGCGAAGGGCATCTTCCTGGATAAGGGCGTAAAGAGCGTGGCCGCGATGGAAGGCATGAAGACGATGGCTTACGAAATCGCGGAGCAGCTTGGCGATGAACTGGAAGATGGCGAGCGCTGGCGCTCCCCGGACTGGTTTTTGCAGGGTGTGAGTGGTGGCCTGGGGCCAATTGGCGTGGGCAAGGGCTTCCGTGAGATGCTGGACTTTGGATTTGTGGATAAAATGCCAGCAATGGGCCTCATCCAGTCCGCAGGGTGTGCGCCGATGGTACATGCATGGGAAAACGGCCAGCGGGTTGCAACCCCGGTTGAACACCCCACCAGCGTGATTGTGACACTGGCAACAGGGAACCCCGGACGGGCCTATGAACTGCTATACGACTATGTAGCTGAGAATAACGGCACATTTGTGGACGCCACCGACGAAGAAGCCTTCAATGCAATCCGCGTGCTGGCTGGTCTGGATGGGATGTCTGTGGAACCAGCGACCGGCGTTACGTTTGCTGGCCTGATCAAGATGGTGCGGCGCGGCATCATCAAGCCAGACGATGTGGTGGTGGTCAACTGCTCCGGGCATACGCTGCCGGTAGAAACGCAGATATTGGGTGAACACTGGGAACACGTGGTAGAACTGGAAACCCGTGAACAGACGTCTGTCGTCCCGGAGGAAGGCCTGGTGGATGCTATGCAGCAGATGGAACATGACCACCAGACGGAAAAACTGCGGCAGATTGTGGTGATTGAAGATAACAACGACGCCGCCCGACTCATCAGCCGCATTTTGCGGGCACGCGGCAACTATGAGGTGCGCCTTGCCGGTAATGGTGCCGAAGGACTGAGCTTGATTCGAGAATCGCGGCCAGATCTCGTCATCACCGACCTGATGATGCCGGGGGTGGATGGCTTTACTGTGATTGACACGATGAAATCTGACGCGAAGCTGAGCCAGATTCCTATTGTTGTCATCACGGCAAAAGAACTGACCGTCCGTGACCGGGAACGCCTGGGCGGGCAGATTGACATGATCCTCCAGAAGGGGTCTTTTATTGATGATGATTTCGTGGATAGCCTGATAAGCGAACTGGAATAGCAACGGCATTGGGGTAAATCCAGGGGTTAACCGACCTTTTCTGTTAGAATACGGATGTGCGGGGCAGAGCAGTGGCCCCGCGCTGTTGTCATTGGTTCTGCCACATGCGGGAAATAGCGACTATAATGCCTGATAAGCAAACGATTCTGTATATTGATAGCGATCCGATCAGCCGACTGCTGGTAGATCGTACCCTGCGCTATGCTGGCTTTAAAGTACTGACGGCAGAGCGCGGCCTGGATGGAATTGATATTGCCCGCAGCGAATCGTTGCAATTGATCCTGACCGATATTGACCTGCCTGATATCACCGGCAGAGAACTGACCACCGTGCTGCGCAGCGACGAGCGATTTACGAAGGTGCCCATCGTTGCCCTCACTGACCTTGGCTACGGCGAACAACGTGATCTTGCGATGGCAGCGGGGCTTACTGGCTACATCACCAAACCGCTGGACGTAGAAGGGTTGCCATCACAGCTTGAGTATTACCTGGGTGGCGGGCGCGATAAAATTGACCGCGAACGCCTGTCAGCCGCCCGAACCCGTTACACACGGGAGATTGTGTCCCAGCTTGAGAATCGGGTGCGGGAACTGGAAATCAAAAACAAAGACCTCGTTCAACTCGATCAACTGAAAGATACATTTCTGCAAATCACGGCCCATGAACTGCGTACCCCGCTTACCCTGGTGTATGGGTACAGCCGCCTGTTACAGGAAAATACACACATTGAGGCTGCTGTAGAGGCTGACCCGGCCACCGGCACATTGCTGGCGGGGCTGGTGGAAGCGATAGAGCGGATGCAGGGCATCATCAACGAAATTCTGACGATGAGCCGCGTTATGACTGATAAAGTTGATCTCTCCATTGGCCCCATCAGCGTGAAGCAGATTGTAGAACACGTTATCGCCCATTATGCCAGCGCCCTTGAAGAAAGAACGCTTGGTCTGACGTTTGATGAGCGTAACATTCCACGTACCATGCGTGGTGATGCCGAAATGCTCCGAATTGTGCTGGATAATCTCGTCAGTAATGCGATCAAGTACACGCCAGATGGTGGCACGATCCATATTGATGGTCATGTAGACGATACATTCCTGCACCTCAGCGTGACGGACACTGGTATTGGCATTGACCCCGACGATTTTGACCTGATTTTTGACCGCTTCCACACAGCCAGTGATCCTCAACTGCACTCGACCAGTAAGACAGCGTTTGCTGGCGGTGGGATCGGACTGGGGCTGGCGATTTGCAAGGGCGTGGTAGAAGCGCACGGCGGAACCATCACTGTACAGAGCACGGGACGTGACCCTGACGAACTCCCCGGTAGCACGTTCACAATTCAGTTGCCGCTGGATGGCGTGGCGCATACTTCGGTGTCAGAACAACCGGCCTCCTCATGAACGCAGACAGATCAACGCCGCCCGTTACCGGCATCGCTGCGGCGCTTTTGACGCCGGTTTTTTTAGGTATGGCCCCTATTTTCGGTAAGCTGGCTAACAATGCCGGTGCCACGCCTTTTGCTATAGCGTCCGTCCGCACTATCATCGCGGTTGCCATCCTGTGGATCGTTTATCTCATATTTTTCCGACGATTCATATTTATTTACCCGGCGGGGCTGATTGGCTGCATTATCGTTGGTTCTATCAACGGTATCGGTTCGCTGTTCTACTACAGTGGGCTGGGGTTGCTGGATGCGTCGCTGACGCAACTGGTGAACGGTATGTATCTGGTGTTTGCGGTACTACTCACGCGGATAGGTGGTGAAAGGATCACTGCGAGGGTGTGGCTACGGTTGGTTCTCGCATTGATTGGCCTGTTTATCCTGACCGGCTTCGGGGAGGGACAGGTCAACCCGATAGGCGTTGGTTACATGCTGGGGAGTGCGCTGATGTTTGCGGGTACGATTATCTTCAGCCAGTATGTGCTGTTCGAAATGCCGGCCCCCACAGCAACGCTGTACATCCTGACGACGATGGCCGTTATTGTGACGATGGCTTGGTTGCCTACCGGCGAGTTTATACCCGTAGATCAACTACCAGCAACGATTGTGCCGATCTTTTTACTCGGGTTGACCACGGCCCTATCGAGGTTACTGCTTTTTGCCAGCGTCAAATTTATGGGCAGCCTGCAATCTGCTATTACTGCCCTCGCGGAAATTGGTGCGGCGCTGCTGCTGGCTTTTCTCGTACTGGGGGAAACCCTCACGGCTACACAGTGGGTCGGGGTTGCTATTATGGGGGGTACACTGCTGCTCATCCGCCAGGAAGACCTGAAAGCGCGTGGCTTTGACCCGAATGCGATTCTGGTTGCCAATATGCCGCGCATACAGTACCAGCGGATTGCGTTTCATCGGGCGTTTGGCACTACGGAGATGGACAACGAACAGGAAACCATGCAGCAGGTTACGACGATGGAAATGATTGCCATCCGGGATATGATGGGCGTAGAAAACAAGCCAGTGGATCCCTTCCCGATATACGAGGTGAATCGTGGCTTACAGGAACACAATGGGGGATACAGCGTTGACCTGCAAGAGTTCCTCGATAATTATGACGGCGAAGAAACCTGATACCTTTGCTGGCAGCATCCCACAACCCGATCTGCACCTATGAATACACCCTATCGGCAGCACGCTCTGGCCGTCATCTATTTTACCGGCATCATTCTGGCAATGACCTACCCGCTGGTACGGGTCTTTAGCACGCACTTCATTGGCGATGCATTCAGTGATGCCTACGAATACAGCCGTCACATCTGGTGGATGAACCGGGCGCTGTATACTGGCGAACCCGTGTTTTTCCAGCCACTGCTGGCCTACCCGGACGGGCTGGATGGTGCATGGTTGTGGGGCAACCCGCTGCAATCGTTCCCGGCGTGGCTGTTTGCGTATGTGATGCCGCTGCCTGCTGCTTATAATCTGTCTGCCGTTATCAATCTCTCTCTGAACGGGTTTGCCATGTATCTGCTTACATGGCAACTGACGCGCAATCTGCTCCCGGCATTACTGGGCGGCACGGTTTTCGCGCTCTACCCCACCATACAGGGCCACCTGATTGCCTCGCATGTGGGGCTGGTGACGCTGTGGGGCATCCCGCTGTACGTGCTGATGCTGCTGCAACTAAAATCCCCTGTGAACTGGCGGGTTATTGCGCTGGCGGCACTATTTTTCGTACTCAGCCTGCTCGGAAATAGCCTGTTGCTGGTGTATGTGCTGTTCCCCGTGACGCTAATATTCGCGTTAGCGCGGCTAGTTCGCCGCGAGTGGGCATGGCTGGTGCGCATACTGGCATCAGCGGCAATTGGCGGCGCGGTTTCGCTGGTATTTATTGCGCCCATCGCGCTGGAGCAGGTCAACTCCACACTGGTCGACGAGGGCGGAGACGTGCTCTACAGCGCAGATTTACTCGCGGTGGTGGCACCGTCATTTTATAATCCGCTGTTCAGTGACCTGACCTATTCCCGTGAGATACTGGGCGAGATCAAAAATATTGAGGGCACGGCCTATGTGGGCGTTGTGGCGGGCTGGCTGTGCCTGCTGGCAATTGCCCGTATGCGGGAATCCCGGCTGTATGGCTGGCTGGCGCTGCTGGCGTGGGTGTTATCGCTGGGGCCATTACTCAAAGTGGCCGATGAACTGGTCACGCTGGAAACAGACGGTTATCTGTCGCACGTGGTGCTGCCGTGGTCGGTGTTGATGAACCTGCCCGTATTGAATATTGCGCGGACACCGGCGCGGTTTAATTTTGCGGTGGGTGTTGCTGTGGCAATCATGGCGGCGTATGGATTTCAGTGGCTGATAGCCCGTTTACCGAACCGGGCGGCGGCATGGGGTGTGTTTGCAGTGGTCGTATTCGCCATCGGGTTTGAGTATCAGGTGATGTGGCAGAACGGGCGACCTCACCTGCACACGACAATTGATCTACAGGCAGGTGCTATCACTGCGCTGCACGATGACGACAGCATCCGGGCGGTGTTCAATATCCCCTACGATCACCTGCTCGTGGAAAAAGACGGCATGTACCTGCAAACGCGCCACACAAAACCCCTCATCGGTGGGCATGTGACCCGGCGCACGCCGGTAGATCCGGCAAAGCTGCAACTGATGCAGCACACGCTGGATCCCTATCTGCTGGATGAAGCTGGAGCCGATGTCATTATCCTGCACCGGCGCTGGGCAGAGGACGATCTCGAAACTCATGCACGGGAGCGACTGGGAGCGCCATTCCATGAGGATGACCTGCTGTTGGCGTGGTATACCCCGCAGGTAACGGGCGAAACGGAGTACGCGCAGTTTACATCGACGGAAGATGACGTTGATGAGCCGGTTGCCAGTTATGTCTACACGCAGGGGCCGCGCTGGGTGACGCTGGATGGTGCTGTGAACGGCGAAGCATCTCTGTCCCTCGGTATAAACGGCGCAGTCGTGCATCAGTGGCAGGTAGCTGGCGAAACCGGGACGACGGCTCCAGTGTGGCTCCCTGCCGGATACAATACCCTCACGCTATCAACAGATATGACCTGCCTCACACTCCCGGACGAGGCTGTGGCATGTAAAACGGTAGCACTCGATACGCTCACTATCACGCCAGCAGAGGTAACGTCCCCGGTAGAGGCCGTGCAGTTCGCAGAGGGCATCAGGCTCGATAGCTACCGGGTGAATGATGACGATGTGTGGCTGGCATGGACATTCGCAGAGCCACTGCCAGAAAATGTTGTGCGGTTTGTGCATGTGCTGGATGAAAGCGGCGGGCTGGTCGCGCAGAGTGACGTACCCTTTGACGCTGAAGTGGTGGGCGGCCAGTGGATGGAAGCTGTGCCGGTCAGCACAGGGGATTTACGTGCTGGCGACTATGATGTCTATCTGGGATGGTACACACTGCCGGATGTGGTGCGTGTGCCGGTGTTCTCCGCTGTGGGCGTGGCGCAGAATGGATGGGTAAAGCTGGCAACTGTGAGCGTGCCGGATGCATAAACGCTGGCAATATGTGGCAGCCTACGGGTTTTACCTGCTGCTGGCCGTGGCGATGACCTACCCGCTGGTCACGCAGATGAACAGCGCATTCATCGGTGCGCCAGAGAGTGACGCCTACGAATATGCGCGGCATATCTGGTGGTATGGGTTTGCTGTAAGCAACAGCGAACCCGTTTTCGAGCACACGTATCTGGCTCACCCGGACGGACTACCGGCACTGTGGCTGTGGGCTATTCCGTTGCAATCGTTCCCGGCGGTGATACTGGATGTGTTTTTGCCGCTACCCGTAGCCTACAACCTGATGGTGCTGCTGCGGCTGGCTTTGAACGGTTGGGCGGTGTTCTTTCTGGTGAGTCGCCTGCTGGATGGCACGCATTTTGACAAAAAAATTACCGAGCACGCCGTACCTGCCGCACTCG
>JBCCQC010000051.1:0-12710 GCA_039024535.1 Chloroflexota bacterium | reverse complement strand
GCCACTCGTTGCAGTACAGGCGACGCACTTCCTCGTCATCCTCAATCTGCTCTGGCTCATACTGGCCTTCGAACTGCTTCAGCCACTCCCATGCAGCTTCAGTCATCACCTTCCATGCATGGTCTACCAGCCACGCACGCCCCAGCTCAGACTGAATCTCCCATTCCTTGGCACCGTCAAATACCGGCGTAATCGCCCGGAAGCCAAGGCGGTCTGCTGCCCAGCCGAGGTGAATTTCCAGCACCTGGCCGATGTTCATACGGCCCGGTACACCCAGCGGGTTCAGGATAATTTCTACCGAGCGGCCATCCTCAAGGAACGGCATATCCTCAATCGGCACCACCTTGGAAATCACACCCTTGTTTCCGTGGCGGCCAGCCATCTTATCGCCCACGTTCAGCTTACGGCGCTGGGCCACGCTCACGCGCACCATTTTCTCCACGCCTGCGGGCAGGTCGCGGTGCTCATCACGGGTGAACGTCTTCACGTCCACAACCTTACCGCGCTCACCATGCGGCAACCGCAGCGATGTATCTTTCACTTCGCGGGCCTGCTCACCGAAGATAGCCCGCAGCAGTTTCTCCTCTGGAGAGAGTTCTTTTTCACCCTTCGGCGTGATCTTACCGACGAGAATGTCATTCGGGCCAACTTCTGCACCCACACGGACAATGCCCTGCTCGTCCAGATCTTTCAGCGCGTCCTCGCCCACATTCGGGATGTCGTAGGTAATTTCCTCCGGCCCCAGCTTGGTATCACGCGCTTCTACCTCGTGCTTCTCGATGTGAATGGAGGTAAACCGGTCGTTGCGCAGCAGCCCTTCGCTGATGAGTAACGCATCCTCATAGTTACCGCCTTCCCATGAGATGAACGCGGCCAGTACGTCCTGGCCCAGTGCAAGGGCGCCCTCCTCCGTAGAGGAACTGTCTGCGATGACATCGCCAATAGCAACCCGCTGCCCCTTGTGAACAGTCGGCTTCTGGTCAATACAGGTGGACTGGTTGGAGCGGTCGTACTTGCGCAGACGGTAGATTTCGTCCTCGCCGCTGTCCGTGCGGATGACGATACGGTCGCCCTGTACGCTGGTAATCTCGCCCTCAACCTCAGACACAATCACCTGCCCGCTGTCATAGGCGGCCTGGCGCTCCATGCCGGTGCTGACGATGGGGCTATCTGGCTTGAGCAGCGGCACAGCCTGGCGCTGCATGTTCGACCCCATCAACGCACGGTTGGCATCGTCATGCTCCAGGAACGGGATGAGCGCGGCGCTAATGCCTACAATCTGGCGCGGCGCCACGTCCACATAGTCTACCCGCTGAATATTGCTGTTGAGGAACTTCTGCTGGTAGCGTACAGCCACACGGTCACTGACGAACTGCTTGCGCTCATCAATGCGGGAGTTGGCCTGCGCCACGATGAAGTGGTCTTCGTCGTCTGCGGAAAGATACACGCTTTCTTCCGTCACGAAGGCACGTACCGGCACGTCGTCCATGCCCATCTCGCGCAGCGTAGCAATCACATTTTCATCAATTGCAATGCCCTCTTCGAAGATTTCGTTATCGTCATCATCTTCGATGTCGTCGCCCAGCGTGCGCCCGATGAGGTCGTCGCTGTCAATTGGCAGCGTGTGCGCCACCTTACGATACGGCGTTTCAATAAAGCCATACTCGTTCACGCGGCCATAGCTGGCAAGGCGACCAATGAGACCGATATTCGGGCCTTCCGGCGTTTCAATCGGGCAGATGCGCCCGTAGTGGCTGTGATGCACGTCACGCACATCAAAACCGGCACGCTCACGACGCAGGCCGCCCGGCCCCAGTGCGGAAAGGGTGCGCTTGTGCGTCAGTTCGGAGAGCGGGTTGGTCTGCTCCATGAACTGTGACAACTGCGAACTACCAAAGAACTCACGGATGCTGGCAACCACCGGGCGGATGTTCACCAGGCTCACCGGCGTGAGGTTTTCGTTTTCCTTGATCGACATGCGCTCTTTCACCACGCGCTCCATACGGCGCAGGCCCACGCGCAGTTTGTTCTGGATCAGTTCGCCAACGGTTTTTACACGGCGGTTGCCCAGATGGTCGATGTCATCCGGGTCGATCTTGTTGTTGTTGATGTTGATGATGCGCTCAACAACCTTCACAATATCCAGTTTGGAGATCGTGCGGGTGCTGCGGCTCATCACACCATCAATTTGCAGGCGCTGGTTCAGCTTATAACGGCCCACGCGCTCCAGGTCGTAGCGGCGCTGGTCGAACAACTGGCTTTCCAGATAGTCGCGGGCGTTTTCCAGCGTGGGCGGGTCGCCAGGGCGCATCTTGCGGTAGAACTCCAGCAAAGCGGCCTCAGCAATCGTCTGGTTGCCGCGCAGTTCCCACACCGGCTCGTTGCCGATGGTGTTTTCCATGTAGCGGTATACGTCGTCGTCGTCGGAGTCAGAGTACAGCGCCATCAGTTCTTCGTCGGTGCCCATCTGCACCGGGGACATTTCCGGCGGCAGGCCGTCATCCACAGCAGCCAGCGCACGCAGCAGCACCGTCACCGGGACGGTACGCTTACGGTTGAACTTGATCGCCAGATTGTGCTGCTTGCGGGTTTCAAACTCCATCCACGCACCACGATCCGGGATCAGCTTGGCGTTTGCCATACGGCGGCCACTCACGCGGTCAACATCGGCGTCAAAATACACGCCGGGGGAGCGAATCAACTGGCTGACGACAACACGTTCGGTGCCGTTGATAATGAAGGTGCCCTTTTCCGTCATCACCGGGAAGTCACCCATGAAGATGTCGGCGGTAATCACCTCGTCGCCCTGGTCGCGGTTGACGAGTGCAACTTTCACGTACAGTGGCGCAGAGTAAGACATGTCGCGCTCAATGCACAGGTCTTCTGAATATTTCGGTTCTTCGAACCAGTACGTCAACCCGAATTCCTGGGCCTCGCGGCTGCTGCCGGGGAGGTACAGGCGCAGGTTGCCGTTAAAACTCTCAATCGGGCTGATCTCGTCGAACAGTTCGGTCAGCCCATGCTCTACAAACCACTGGTATGACTGAAGCTGCACTTCAATCAGCGAGGGCAGAGCCTGAACGTCGGGCGTGCGTGCGTAATTTTTGGTGCGTCCGGGTACTTGCACGGGGCTGTTACTCCTTGGTCATGGGAACAGACAGGTGGGCTTACTGTGTGGTGAACTGCGGAATCAATATGAAGGCCCCAGTATGTCAAATGGGTGGCGGGCCGGGGCGCAGTTCGATGCGGTTTTGCCTGTGTTGTGAACGAGTAGGATATAACAGAGTGAGAGGGGTGTCAATAAGCAAACAGAAATAGGCCGGAAGTGCTTCCCGCCTGACTGTGTTCAATGCCTGTAACTGCGAAAAGTGTAGCAAATGAGGAGACGATTTGCAAATCTGCTAACCGTTCGCTGTGCGTTTCATTGCCTGTCGCCAGTTTACGACGGCTGCATGTGCCCTCTCCCGCTGTGATTCCGTCAGCGTCGTGGGGAACGGGAGCGCATCCGGGACATAGCGCCCGTCCTGCTCTATCAGCCCGGCAATGGCCCCGCGCACATACGCCCGGTCATAGGCCGCGTGAGGTTCCACGCGCACGGCTTCCCCACGCAGCGGCAGCGCAAACGGCGGCAGTGGCTCCCCATAGTTGCACACCAGCACACGCGGCAGTTCCCCCGGCAATATGGTAGGCGTGCTGTTCGGCCAGCTTGTGCGCCAACAAACGCGCATAGGAACGTGTCGCATCGACTTCAACCACATTCACATCTGCATCCAGGAATACACGGGCGCGTTGTTCGCGGTAGAGCGCCATCTCCTGTGGATGGGTTTTATTACGCGGCGAAATAATTTCCACGACCGTCACCAGTTCCCCGGAGTCCATGTCCGTGATATGCAGGGCTTCTATTTCGAGGGAATCGGCCAGTATCACCATGATTTGCAGGCTCGCCTCTTTCCCGGCCTGGTAGCCGAGCGCAATCAGTGTGTCCTGCAACTGATCCTGCAAATTGTGAATCATGCCGCTGTGAATCTGCTGAAAATAGCGTGCCGCCTCTGCCCACGGATCCATGTGGCCGGGAAAGGGCCCGCGCTGGCGATGCTGGATGTATGAGGGTGGATAGCGCTGTGTCATGGGGTGTCAGTCCGTCGTGTGATCGTCAGGTACCAGTTTATCATGATGCAGTACACTGTGTGTGAATACTATCCATGATGAGGAAAGCTCCGATGCGTAGAAAAATCGTGAGGCGGCTCGTTATTGCGCTTGCCGTCATTTGCAGTGTGTGGATCATTTTCCCTGTGCTGAACCTCGCGCTCTCCCTGTTCGGCATCATCGAAATCACGTCACCGCCGGGGCCAGCCCCCGTGAATGACTATCACGACCAGCGCCAGACCATTGTGGCAGACTGCGAAGCCGTGCAGCACCAGTTTCCGGCCTATCCCGCTGAAAACTACCCGGACTACAACCCACCGTTCCTGGATGAGGAGACACTGCCAACACATGCCAGAGCTTCCAGAGTTGCCGACTATGTGCTACCGCCACTTTCACAGGCGGTAAAGTACAGCATCCGAGAGTCCCTGCGGCTGGCAGCCAGGCGCTCACGCGCTATCGGCAGCGACCTCGCCGCCGATAATCTGGAGCATTTCCTGAACAACTCCGGGGAAACCATGACCGATTTTAACGTAGAAGGCTTGCTCACAGATTTACCGGCCCTCAACGACTACGTGACGCAAACCCTGAACACGTCTGTGAGTTCGCTGGTGGAGCAGGAATTGGCCGACCCCTCGCCGGAGCCATGCCGCCAGTTCAGCAGCGTCACATCCCCATGGATTGTGGGCAGGCTGAACGGTGACCCGAATATTATGCCGAATCTGCACGATATTGGCGCGATCTCCACACCGTTTTCATCCACATTTCACCTGCTCTACCGGGAGGGTGATTACGCACACCGCGATGAACTTGACGTGTGGATGGCAATGGAACCCATCTGGTTTTCCACCGGCGAGAGTGTGATTGCAAACACGGAAACCGGGCAGGCCGAGGTATGCTATCGGGTGTTTATCTACTTCCCCTATCGCTGGTACGATGCCGGGTTTGTAGACGACGTAATCGGACATACCGATGCATGGGGCATCAGCGAGAATTACGTGATCCAGGGCACATCCGGGGTGCGCTGCGAGGGCTTCCGCACTGATGGCGACTACAATTTCGCGGGCTTGCTCTCTGAATAGCGCAGCACACTATATTTGTTCGTCTGGCCGTCGTGACCATCGGCGCGGTAGGTGGCGATTTCATCCAACCCGGTGGCGGCCACTAACTGCGTGTGTTCGGCGTCGTCTACGAAGTGGCAGTAGCGCAGGGCCGTTTCGCCGCGCTTCCAGTCCAGCAGATAGTCACCGGGTTCGTGGGGCATATCGTCTGGCATGGACACAGTACGCTTACGCAGCCGCTCGTTATCCATAAAGCGCCACGCTGCAAACGCCATCACCCCGCCGGGAGCCACACACGCCGCCATCTGCTGCACGAAACGTGCGCGGTTCTCATCCCCCGGCACATGATGAATCACCCCGAACGCCACCACCACGTCAAACTGCCGCGCCGGGGCCAGTTCACCCTCCGTGGCAATCACATCTGTTTCACGCAGCGTCACCGTGATGTTCTCCTGCGTGGCGAGCGCATCGCGGGCATAGCCCAGCAGGGCCGCGTTATTATCCACGCCGGTATAGTGGATGTGCCCCGTGAGTTGAACCGCGAGGAACAGCCCGAACCGACCATTGCCACAGCCCACATCCAGTACACGCAGTGGACGCCCTGCCGGAATATGCGGCAGCAATTTCCCCCAACCAGCCCACGGCTGCTGGCGCGTTGCATCGAAGTGCGCCGCCGTGACCTCATAGAAGTGTTTGTTCATCCGGTTGAACCGGTTGATTGCGTCGGGAGATAGGGGCATGGCAAATCACGTCATGTTAAATCATTAATAGGGACGGGTCGCAGGGGGCTTAACTCAATCAAGCCCCCGCACACCAGAAATTCGGGATTATTCGTCGTCTTCTACCTGAATGCGTACTTTGCCCGTGGGCGCTGCCGGGGGTGGTGTGCTGGCGGCAGTGTTATCCGTTGTCGGGAGTGTATCTGGCAGGGGGCTGCGCTCTTTGAAGTATTCAATGATCGCATTGCCAATCAGATGTGCCTTTGCGCCCATCATACCGCTCTTAACCGCCCAGCCAATCACCGGCACCACGCCGATAGCCTCGCCAATCACGCCCCCGGCAGCGCCGCTGGCCGCCAGCGTGCCAATAGATTGCAGCGCGTGGTCTTTATCGAAGGCAGCGACCTCGAACGTACGGGCTACCTGCTCCATCATCACATAGTCTGCGCCAGTGAGCACCAGCGCACTGCCGGGGATCCAGCCGGTGAGGACAGCGCCCTTCACCCAGTCGCTGACGATCTTGCGGGCTTCGGCTTCTGCCTGTGCTTTCGTTTTCATCGGGATGTTTGCTCCTGTTAAACGGGTTTTGTGTTGACGTACTCACATGTTAAAACACACACCAGTAGACGGCGTTGCGTCTCAACATGTTCTATACACACAAACTATACGGCAATTTAACAGGAGCCGTCGCATTAGAAGTTCACATACTTTTGTTTTCGATGAGGGAACGCTGTGGGAACACCAGTTGCGATTTGTTAATGTGCCCGCGTTCCAGCATGATGCGGTTAGCCCGTTCGAAGTTCTGGTGCAGGTCGTTCACAGCCGTGGTGTGTACGGATGTCGGTTCCAGATAGTATGTTACGAACGTCACGCTATAGCGCCCGATAGCGATAATCAGATAGTGCGGCGGCTTCAGGTTGATGATGGCCGCGCCCATGCGAATCTTCTGCATCCCCCACAGCTTCTTCAGTATACTGCTGATGTGCTGCATATCCGGGCGGGTACCGCCACCCATCAGTGGGCGGCCCTGTTTGTGCAGGTACACCACATAATTCACCGGCTTCGCCTCGAAGTGCTCTCGTAAAAATGTGGTTTTGCCACTACGAGACGCCTGCTTCCAGCCCTCATTGGACGGGTCACGAGAGATGATAGCCTCTATAATGGCGCGTTGTTCGCTATAATGGCTATAAATGGCGTTAAACTGTGCGCGGCTGATCTCACGGTTGGCATACTCATTAGCCACCTGTTCCATCTTGTCGCGCAGGTGCTGCAACCGCTCACGCGGCGAGTTCGGTTCCGTCGCCCAGCGGCGTGCGCGTTCGCGCTCCGCGCTATCTGGCGGGGGGCGTTGTGGCTCGGTATCAAAACCATCCGGCCTTTTCGGGTGGATGGGAGACATACGTTTCTGATCGTCCATATTCGGGTTGTACTGCGGTTGCTGGTCGCTCACGGTGTTTTTACCGAAGATATAACTAAATCGTTACATTACCAACAGATGATAGCACAGAACCTGCAAACGCAAAACTCGGCTACAATAGAAAATCCGTAATTGAAATCAAACCTGAACTATGTTTGAACCTGAACACGTCGGACTATACTTCGGCACAACAGAAATTGAAACGGTAAACACCCACGCCCGCCGCGAACCGTTCAAATCGGCACTGGCGACCCTGAGCACCCTGCAACCGGCAGATGACTTCGGCGCTGCTGTGGCGGATGGCTTCCGTTACCGGTTTGCCGGTGATGAAGCGGCAGCGGCCCGCACCCGTGACCTGCTCATCAACCGGGGGCTGGGGCTGAACCTGCCCACAGACGGCAGCATCAGCTATTTGCAGGCCTGTGCGGTAACAATGGCAACCGGCCAGGCCTTTGAACTGGTGCGGGACACCCTGCCCGACGATGCGCGGCGCGGGTGGCTATCCGTGTATAACCAGCAGGTAGAAATGCTGCGTGCCGTCACAGACGATCTTTCGCTGGTAGATGAAATCTGGCGAACGGCAATGAAGCTGGCCGGGGCTGTGGTGCTGGAGCGCGACGATGTGTTTGTGCTGGCCCGCGACGACTTCCAGCGCATTGTGGGCACCCACATCCACCCGGAAGGCTACCTGCCCGGTGTGGTAGAAAAAGCCAGTGGTGGTGCGCTGGAGCAGCAGTTGTACGCGGCAAAGGGCCTCACACTGGCCGCAGAGATTGGCACACAGGCAGGAGCAGACCTGTGGGCGTTTGAGGCGCGGGGTATTTCTGCGAAGACAGCAGCCATCTACGCCGCTGCCTACTACGAATACCGCGACACATGGAAATGGGACGAGCCGCCATCGCCAGAGGACAACGACGCGCTGTATGTGAGCAACGCCGGGTTCTTCGAGATGCTGAATCGCAAACTTGACCCCATTGTCCTCCAATCCACGATGGAAAAACTGCGCCCGGTGTTCGATCCATTCGGCGGGGGCCTCACCACACTATCACACGGGGTACCGGTGCGGCGCGGGCTATTTGGCTTCCTCGGCTAGCTCACTACATTCAAGCGCAGCGGCAACAGGCGCAGCCCATACATGTTTGTGAAGCAGCATCGCCAAACGTAAAAAATTCGCGTTTTTGTGAAGGAAACGTAAATTAGTACCGTGATCATCTTGTTTCAAACGTAAAGAAGATGCTATCCTGAGAACCGTAAAGCCAATCGTTATCTGATTTATTGTCGTTCTCATTAATTTAGCTGGAGAACAAAACAATGGCTTTGAACGCGCAGCAGCTTGATACCCTGCGGGGCACATTCGGTTCCCGCCAGGGCAAGCTGAACGACTTCATCTTTGAACTGCAGGGCACCGGGAACAATGGTGTGAACCAGATTGTGAACGATCTTGTTTTCCTGCGCCGGGAACTGATGAGCAACCGTCCAGACCCGGCCAACGTGCAGCAGTTACTCGCTCGTGTCTATCGGCGTGCGGCAAAAGCCGCCAACGAGGTGCCCACCCTGGGCCATACACTGAAGGGCCTGTGCAGTACCATTGCCAGCATCAAATAGCCCACCGGTGCCCTCCCCGCTGCAAACGGGCGAGGGCATTTAATTTGTGATACACTCCGGCCCGGAGTTCATTTCACAATACAGGGAGCAACCCGCATGGATAAGGCGATTCTTCGTTTTGTTCACATTAGCGATACACACTACAGTCCACAAAGCTACGACCCCCCACCATCGCGGTTGCACCCACGCGAGTGTACGCACATGTTGATTGAGCAGGTGAACGCACTGCCATTTACGCCAGATCTCATCCTGCATACCGGCGACGTGGCCTATGACCCACACCCGGAAATTTACCCGGAAGCCCGCGATCTGTTTACCACGCTAAAGGCGCCGGTAGTGTACGTGCCGGGGAACCACGATCACAGTGCAGCCATGCAGGACGTGTTGATGGGCCGCAGCCCCGAAGACATCACGCAGCCGCTGTACCACACGCAGGCGTTCAACGATGTGCGGTTCATCTTTCTGGATGCCAACAGCGCGGACATTCCGCCGCCAGCGGGTGAAGTCTCTCAGGCGCAACTGGCGTGGCTGGCACAACAACTTGACGCCCACGACCCGCGCCCGATTGTGGTCGCCATTCATCACCCGCTGATGAAAACGCAATTTTCTGCATGGTACGACGAATTCATGATGACCATCAACGGCGATGCTGTCCACGACCTGCTGAAGACGGCTGTAGACCGGGTGCGTGGCGTGTTCTTCGGTCATGTTCACCAGAACATTACTTTTTACCGGGATGGCATCATGTACAGCGGCGTCAACAGTAGCTGGACGCAGTTCTATACCCTGCCAGACCAGGGCATGGAAACCCGCAACGACCTTAACGCAGACCCGGCATTTAACGTGGTCACACTCACAGATGAAGGAACCATAGTCCAGCGGTATACCTATCGTGTGGACGCAGACTGAACGGTGCAACTGCATCTTCGGGTTAGGATTTTCTTATTTTTCTCACCAGAAGAAATCATTCTGTGGCAATACACGTCCGTATTCAGTAAACTTAAGTTGTCTGTTCGTAAATTTCGGGTAGAGGAAAACAAACCATGTCAACCTGGATGGTAGTAGAGGACGAGCCAGATATTTACGAAGTGCTGCTGCTGATGCTGGAGGCGTTCGGCGTTGAGGGGCTGGCCTTCGTAGACGGCGAGGAGGCGGTCGAGTGGGTTGACGACGTGGATAATGGCTATTACCACGGCGAACTGCCGAGTGTGGCGCTGCTGGATATTCGGCTGCCGGGGCAGGTAAATGGCCTGACGGTGGGCGAGCGCCTGCGCAACAGCCCGCACATCGGTGACAATATCAAGATTGTGCTGGTAACGGCCTACAAACTCACCCCGCAGGAAGAACAGGAAGCGATGGCAATCGCCGGGGCAGACCGGCTAATTTACAAGCCAATCCCCCGTTTCGAAGAATTCCGGCAGATCATCGACGCAATTTAGCGTATTGCGTGGGCACGGGCGCACCGTGCCCCCACGGGTGTCATTCACCCTGCATCAGGCGCAGGAACCACACCGGCACACCGGGGTCAATCGCCCCGTCGTATACAGGCGCAAACGGCTTGATGTCCAGCACGGGCGTGCCGTCAATAGCGTCCAGGCCCTTTACCGTTAACACATTCCCCTCAACACCCATCAGTTTCACCGTCGTCATGCCGATTTTGTTCGGCGTAAGCGTGCTGCGCTGCGCGAACACGCCTTTCTCTGGCAGGTCGGCGCGGTCGTTCGGGCGGTGCAGCAGGTGTTTTTCCGGGTCGAACACCGTTTCGTGCATGGAGAAGATCACGACGATATGCGTCCAGTCGTCAAGGCCGTGCAACCCACTGATAAACGCTTCGTCCACGTGAATAGTGCTGACGATTTCGCGCCAGCGGGTGTTGACATCATCGGTGGCGGCTGTGCGAACTGTGCCAATAGCCTGAATTTCGATTTGCATGGGGTTTCCCCTGTGTATGGTGGCAAATGCGGCCCATGTTACCTCATTTTCGCAACGCAGGGGTATCGTAAGTCGCTAGCGCAGTGTGAAATCGCCGAGGGTGCCGTTGAGCGTGACAGTGAGCGCCACACCCACATCTGCCACTGCCGCCGATTCATACACGCC
Source organism: Chloroflexota bacterium (assembly GCA_039024535.1). Taxonomy (GTDB): domain Bacteria; phylum Chloroflexota; class Anaerolineae; order Aggregatilineales; family Phototrophicaceae; genus DAOTTY01. The sequence goes on along the minus strand of JBCCQC010000051.1, from coordinate 1,668 downwards.
GTCGTCTGTAGGCATCAGCCACGCCGGTAAATTTACACCCCCGAAGCCCTCATCCACCGTGAGGCGCAGCGATGTATCATCGGGAACGTCCAGTTCAATTTGGCCGCCCCCGGCATCTATTGCAATCGTCCCGCTGATCTCGCTTTCGGCTTCCAGCGACACATCCCCCGCCCCGGTTTCCAGCGTGATGTCCAGCACTACGGCATCTTCCACATCCAGCGCCACATCCCCCGCACCGCTGGTTAACCGCGCCGTGTATTCGCCCCCCGGCAGGCGCACATCCACATTAGCCAGCCCGGTTTCCAGTTCCAGCAGCGTGATATTGAGGTCGCGCAGGTCAGCTTCGGTGCGGCCCAACCCGGAGTTAATCAGCAGTGTGGTGGGGGCCTCGCGTGCAAGGCGGACATTCCACTCGCGCTGGTTATCTGCGTGGCCGAACAGCATCCCCACCAGCGGCGACAGCGGCACATAGTCCACCTCAATCGTCACGGAGTCCTCGTCTATGTCGCTGTAAAAATCGACAATGCCGGGGGTCGTCATATCGGCGTCGAACAGGTCGGGGTGGCCTTCTGGCAGGGAGTTGATGAACGTGTTGCCCTCGCCCAGGTTCAGGGAGAGCGTGACGGGCAGCGGCGTATCCGGCGCATCCACGGCAAAGGCGTAGTCCCGGACGTTGGTGAGGCGGCCCCACGCCAGCAGCCCGAACGTAATCGCCAGCATCACGGCCCAGAACAACGGACTATCGGCAAAGGTGCGGTATGGTTTGCGGCTTTTCTGCTCGGTCATGGCGTTACCCGGTGATTCCCCTGCGTTTTTGCGTGAACTGGCAATGCATCTGATAGTATCATGGCGGTGTTAAGAGATGGGATGAAATGCCCTGATGAACTTCAAGAATAACGTCTCACCTGTGCTGCGTTTCGTGGATCGCTTCTGGATTGGGCTGTATCTCGGTGGGGTGATGGTGGTGACGTGCTATGTCCATCCATTGTTTTTCACGCCCATCACGCGCCTGTTCGGGCCGGAGATGCTGAATCGTGCTCAGTTTATGTACTACAGCGCGGTTATTTTCGGGGTGATGCTCATTGTCTACCGCTTTGGGATTGCACACGGATACCGCCCTGCTCATCTCATGCAGCTCTGGCTGCTGGTGCCGCTATCTTGCGTGGGCCTGCTAACACTATCGTTTCCTGATGAACGCTACAGTATCACCCGTATTCATTATGATTGGCAGTTCACCTACCATAGCACATTCACGCCACAGGCCAGAGTCCTGTACATATCCGACCTCACACCGGGATATAGTCTATATCGCTGTAACCACTTCACACTGCAATGTCAAACATACTGGGCGGCGGCGTATGGGTCTGCACCATTTCCCGCGAGTCCGGGTAATCTGGAGTCGATTTCATGCACACAGGAAGATTGCATCATCACAATGGATGGCAAAACGTACCACGCTGCGTTCGTTGCGCCACCCGGAAAGCCTTATCTGATTTATTGCATCTATGAGGATGGCGAGCCAGTATTGCATCGATCAATCTGGAGAAACATTCTCGATCCACACGGCAAGATGGAAGACCCTATTTCCACCAATCGCTCGTACCGCATCTGCACGGAGAATGTCAACCGTGAACTTGCTCTGGAGTGATAGGATGAAGTTGAAAAACG
>JBCCQC010000050.1:0-12729 GCA_039024535.1 Chloroflexota bacterium | reverse complement strand
GTACGCCATGCCCTTACCGTGTGGATTGACGTTAAATCACGGCCCGATGGTATCCCGGCCCTCGATCGTTCCGGCCACCCACCCGCGCAACCCGTTCGCGGACTGCACCTGCCACCACGTAAACTGCCCATCATTCACCGGCCCGGCTACCACCACCACAAACACGCCGTTATCCAGCGTCGTCACCACGTCCGTGCCCGTGGAGGGCCGCACACGCATATTCAGTCCGGCCCCGTTGCGTATGCGCACCTGCTGGCCTGCTGCATACTGGCTGCCCTCCACCACGCCGGTAGGAATATTGGCGTTGGTCACGGGCTGTGCCGGGGCCGGATTGCTCACCGGGGCGCTCACCAGCCCCCCGGACGCATTAAAAGTCGTTCCACCGGACGTGACGATAAAACTCTGGCCGTTCGTCGTCGTGACGAATGCCTGGCCGCTGTTACGGTTCCATGTGATGCTGCGTGGCGGGGCCGTCCCCACATCCCCGGAACGCACATTGCCCCCCGCGTCTATCAGCCGGACGACGCCCCCCGGCACATTCGACGCAAACGCCAGAATCAACCCGTTGGGCAGTTCAATGGCATCTCGCGGGAACAGGCCCACGCGGTTGGCATCCAGTATGGGCGTGACCTCGCGCGTCTGCGGATCCAGCCGTGCAATAACAGGATTCCGCGAGGGATCCAGGCCGCTGACGATGATGCTCGTGCCATCTGGCGACCAGTTCGCAGAGTCGTAGCGGTAGAAGGGGGGCAGGCGCTGCGGGTCACGGTTCGGGATGAACACCACAGCAATCCCCCGCCGCCCCTCGTCCGGCAAGTCCATCACCACAATCAACGACTGTGGATCGCTGCCCGGTTGCCACTTCACCTCGCGGCTCACCCAGCGGAACACATCGCGCCCCTCTGATAAAACCGTCATGCAGCCGGGGTGATTTTCACGCGGGCAGTCACGCAACAGCTGGAACGGGAAACGGCCATCGGCCAGTGTCCACACGCCATCCACGTTGATGCTGTCCCCCTCGATAATAAACGCCAGCCGCCCACTGTCCGCGTATTCAATCGCAGTAACAGGTGCGTTGTTATCGGCACGGTTGTTAATCTGATAGTGGAACTCGGTAAACGGCTCGCGCCCGCCGGTACGGTCGAGTCCGCTGCTGTTACCGAAGTAAATCTGCCCCACCGGGTTCACCACCGTGAACTCATCCGGGTTAGCCGGGTTCTGCGCGTAAAGCTGCACATTGTCGATGCCGCCGGTATTCACTACTGCCGGGTCAACCGGCACACTGACCGCCGGGCCAATCGTGAAATCCAGCAGCGAATCCACGCTGGCGGGCTGCGGCAGTAACGTGGGCAGCGCCTGCGGAGCCTCCAGCACGCTCACCGTCGGCGGGATGACCACACTGGCCGGGTCTACGGTAGGGGGCAATGCCGGTGTAGGCGAGGGGAAGATTGCCACAGTAGGTAGCTGCGGGATGCCCGTGGGCTGTGGCGGCTGTGCCACGGTGGGCGGCACCGTGGAAAACACGGGCGGCTCGGTGGGGGCTTCCAGCGTGATAAACGTGGGCGTGGCGAACAGCAGGTTATTTTCTGGCGTAAACGCCTCGATTTCCTCCGGCGAGAGGGTGCGTGTAGCCGTGGGAGAGGCCAGCACAACTGGCGTCACGGTGGCCGGAGGCAGCGGCACAAACGTCGGGGAAGACGTGATGGTGGGTAGCGGTGGCTGTGTGGGCGGCGGCAGCGGCGTCACTGTCGGCGGGATGGTGGGCAGTGGCGTCACAGATGGCGGCGGTGTGAACGTAGCTGTCTCCGTGGCAGTGTTTGTGGCCGTGGCTGTCGCCGTGAACGTATTCGTTGCTGTTGGCGCATCCGTGCGCGTGTTCGTCGGCGTTGGCCTATCGGTGGGTGTATCTGTCGCCGTGGAGGTGGCGGTTTCCGTCGGCGTGGAAGATGGGGTATCCGTCGGGCCGAGTGTGGGCAGGGGCACATCAGTTGGCTCTATAACAATACGAGTAGGCGGTATTTGCGTGGGGGTATTCGTCGGGCCGAGTGTGGGCGTTACCGGCACCTGCGGCACACCCAGCGTACATGACGCCAGCGCCATTGCCAGCAGAGCGGCCCATGCGCCGCGCACAAATTGATGAACTGTCACCGGAAAATTGCCCCTGTTACTGCCGTTCTGTGCCCATTATACCCGGCTCACAGTGCGGCGCGACCACCCGCAGGCAACGGTTCCCCTATTATTCCATGTGGGCTTTGCAGGACGCGCAGGCACAGCATCCCTTCAGATTCGCCGTGGTCATCAAAAACGCCCCATCAACAGAGACAGGGCGCTGGCGAAACTGGCGGATGCCGTGCGTCAGTTCAGGCTGGCGGCATTCACACGCTTCTGATCCACAAATTCGCCGTCGATACCGGGCTTGCTCTGGTCATAGAACATAACCGTGCGGATGGGGAACGGAATATTAAACCCTTCCTCAGTGAGTGTATTCTTGATGCGGCGCAGCACAAGGTTCTGGGTACGCAGCACGGCTGCCTTATCCGGCTTTGTCCACCAGCGCACACGCAGCACAACCGCACTGTCGCCCATTTCCGTCATGATCGTATCCGGTTCCGGATACATCAGCACACCCTCGGTATTACGCATCACGTCCAGCATAATCTCCTGTGCCCGTTCGATGTCGTCCTCGTAGCCAATGCCCACGTCATATTCGCTGCGGCGCTGGTCATAGGCCGTGTTCACCATCACAGAGCTTTTAAAATGTTGCTGTTCGGGATGACCACCTGCCGCCCGTCATACGTGCGGATGTATGTGGCGCGAATCTGGATTTCGCGGACGGTGCCTTCATACTCGCCGGTAATAATCTGGTCACCAATCTGGAATGGCTGATCCAGCAAAATAAGAATGCCAGCCAGGAAGTTCTCGAAGATGTCGCGGAAGGCAAAGCCAATCGCAATACCGCCCACACCCAGCAGTTGCAGCAACTCCGACGGCTGGAACGTGGGCAGCGCCACAGTCATACCCACCAGCACACCCACACCAATCAACGCGCCACGCACCAGACGCCCCAGCAAAATGCCCAGCGTCTTCTCACGCCTGTCACGCGGCAGCAACCGGATCAACTGCCGCTTAACAAAATTGGAGCCACGGAAGAATGCATAAAATACAAGAATACCGAGGATGATCGCAGGCAGCGCGGCAATAAACTGTGCGGCGCCAGTGCGGAGGATACCAAGTGCCTGATTGAATGTCTCCAGCATAACGGGGGTCGAATCTCCTTTAACTATCGTACGTCACAGGTCAACACCCTACCGAACGCGCGTTAGAATCGTGATAACACATGATGAGCGCAACAAAAAACGCCCCGTCAACAAACAGACTTCAGACAGAGCATACCATGTCAAATCATCATTAACTGTACACAGAGCCACCACCAGCACCATCATGACCACCGCGCTGACGACCACCCGAATGACACCAAACCGCCTCACAGCATCACTGTATAGATACAGACGTTTGTGCTGCCACTGTGATGGAATGGGTGACGACGGCGAGATACCCGTCACCATCTCCCACAGCCCGACCGGGATTCCCAGACTCGTGAGAGATAATACTGCGACCACACCCGACGACCGGGTACCAATCAGCAAACTCCACATCACAAACAGGCCCACCATACTCGCCAGTACGATAACCACATACAACCATGTCATCCGCAGCAGCGCGGCAGCGCCGGGATGACGCCGTACCTGGTCGTCAATCCGCATCGCCTGCCGGTAATCCAGAAAGTGTCGTGGCAAGCCGTACAACAGATAGATGGCAAGCAATAGCCCTGACCCCACGACCATGTTATTCCGCGTGAGATAAGAACTGACGTCCTGTATTGACCACTGTAGCCAGAGAAGAAACATCTTGTATCGGGGTCGTCACATCCGTGAGCAGATAGAGGCACGATACCACAATCAAAAACGCCCCGTCAACACAGACAGGGCGTTCGCGGTGATGCAGGATTACCCGAGGATTACTGCAAAATACGGGTCGCTTCTTCCATGATAACGCCTTCGCCACGGTAGCCACGGCCCACACCACGGTACTTGAAGCCGAACTCCTTCATACGCTCTGGCTGGAACATGTTGCGCCCGTCAATGAGAATGTCGCCATTCATGCTCTCGTGGATTTTTTCCATGTTCAGGTTCTTAAACTCGTTCCACGGCGTGGCAATCACGAGGGCCTCAGCACCGGCAATCGCTTCGTAGGCGTCGTTGCAGTAGTTCAGGCCCGGCAGTTCCTTCATCGCATTGGGCATTGCAACCGGGTCATAAGCATAAACGTCTGCACCACCATTCAGCAGGTGCTCGGCAATCGCCATCGCCGGGGACTCACGCAGGTCGTCAGTATTTTCCTTGAAGGCCAGGCCCAGCAGCGCCACACGGCGGCCCTTCAGCTCGCCCAGTTCTTCCTCTACTTTTTCCATAATACGCTTACGCTGGTAGTCGTTCACACTCATCACGCTGTTCAGCGTTTGCGGATGCACATCGTACTCTTCTGCAATGTGGGCCAGCGCCTTCACATCCTTGGGGAAGCAGGATCCGCCATAGCCCACGCCAGCCTGCAAAAAGTGATGGCCGATGCGGTGGTCAAAGCCCATACCCTGCGCCACTTCGGTCACATCTGCGCCCACAGCCTCGCAGATGTTGGCGATTTCATTGATAAAGCTGATGCGCGTGGCGAGGAACGCATTGGATGCATACTTAATCATCTCAGCCGTGCGCAGGTCAGTCATCACAATCGGGGAGCGCAGCGTGAGGAACAACTGAGCCACGGCTTCTGCCGCATCACGATCCTGTGAGCCGAGCACAGTACGATCAGGCTTTATGAAGTCGTTGATAGCAGAGCCTTCCCGCAGGAACTCCGGGCAGCTTACCACAGAGAACTTGATCGGCTCTGGCTGGTTCTCGCGCACAATCTCAGAGACCCAATCCCCTGTACCGACCGGCACAGTAGACTTGTTAACGATAATAGTCGGTTCTTTCATCTTCTTTGCGATGGTTTCCGCAGCGGAACGGACGTACTTCAGGTCGGCCTCGCCATCCACACCTTCTGGCGTGCCCACACAGATGAACACATAGTCAGCACCTGCCAGCCCCTCATCGTAAGAGGTGGTAAACTGGAGGCGACCGGCATTGCGGTTACGGGCGACCATCTCAGATAGGCCGGGTTCGTAAATCGGAACGCCGCCTTCGTTCAGGTAGTCAATCTTCTCTTTGCTCAAATCCACACCGACCACCAGATTACCCAGGTCGGCAAAGCATGTACCGGTTGTCAGCCCCACATAGCCAACGCCTATCACACAGATCTTCTTCATTGTTCTGGTTTTACCTCTATCTCACTCACTCTAGTTGTGATTGTCCAGACCACATCCACCGGCCCGGCTCCCTTACAGAAACGCAATACTTATTAGTGTATCATCTTCGCTGGCGAGTTTGAATGTAAGAATGCGTATAAATTCACAAAGCATTGCAGAAAAGATGTGAAACCACAATGTACAGGACGTTATCTGCATGGTGAAGCATGAAAAATCCCGACAGCAGATACAAAAATGGGACGGCGCGGGTGGCGCTGTCCTGTTATCAAAAAAGATGCGTGCCTGAAGGAAGCACAAAATTTCTGAACTGTCAGGCAGGCAAGTGTGCTATAATCTGCGACAGAAAAACCCTTCAACAGACAGAGAAACAAACATGGCCCAGGCTCCCGAACTCAACCCCTCCCTGCTGGAACTGCTGCGTTGCCCGGTAGCGCTCAAGTCTGATGGCGATGACGCAGCGCGGCTGACTGTGGAACGTGATGGCTGGTGGCTGGTGTGCGCGGCCAGTGGTTACAAATATCCCATAGTAGATAGCATCCCGCAGATGCTGGTAGATGAGGGTAAAAAATGGGCACAGACCGCCATTGCTGACCTGCCCGTGCCGCCCACTGTTGAGGATTAAGGGGGACAGACGCTCACAGGCGAAAGCCTGCCCTTTTTCATGCCTAAATCGTAAACGACCCACGCGGCTGACGTGCCACCGTTACCTCGCACATACGGCTGAACACATCCACGCCCATCTGGTTGTACATATCCAGCAGGTCTACCAGCACCCAGTTTTCACGGATCATCCCGTTTTCTACACGCCAGAAATCGAGACTGCGCATGGTCAACGGTTTATTCAGCGGCGGGATGCCCAGCCAGCCATCCTGCGTGAGCGTAAGCTGTGCCCCCGGCCACGCGGTAAACGCCACAATATCATCATCCGCGAACATATAACCCGTGTTCAGGTCTGCCGCACGATCCGGCATCGCCTTGAGAAACGGAATCTGATGCCAGTTACGAAAACCCGTAATACGCCGCATACTGCCAATCCCTGCGGGGCCGTACCAGTTCATCTTCGGGTGCCAGTAGCGGTCAAGCTGCATGGCGTCCACACCCTCACTGGAGCGTAATATCGACGTGAGCATATCGAACACGACCTGATAAGCAGTGGCGGACGTTTCCGTATCGTGGGGGCCGTGCTTGAGGCCGTTCTGTGGTGCCGGGGCCGGTACCTGCCACGCCATGCCCAGCGCCGGGGACATCGGCCATGCATCGGCCTGTATCATTACCTGTGGAATGTCCCACACAGCCTGCATTTCTACTACCCTGTCACCCTCTATGCGGAAAAACTCGTGGTAGCGCATAAACACTGCGTGCTGCGTGGGCGGGATGTCCAGCCAGTAGTCCTCAAACACACCGATGTAGTGGCCGCCGCAGCCCACCAAGTTTGCGCCATTACTCTCCCCCGCAACGACGATAAAATCGCGGCGTTCAAGGTCAGGCACAGCGTAAATCAGGGGATTGTAGGCCGTTTCAAACAGATCGTCAGGCCCGTCAAGGTCTTCGAACGGGAAAGCAAGATGGATGCTGGCATCGGGCGCGAAAACGTCATGTAGCTGCGCCCGGAGTTTATCCAGTTCAATATCGTACAGCGCTGCACGAAATTTACCAATCAGGTTTCTATTGTGCTGGTGGATGTCCATGATGGGAGTATTACGTGCCTTTCGGGGGCAAATGATATAAGTTCCCGATAAAAATAGCTGTCGCAGCGGACGGCACTCTTGCCGTCCGTGCAATGTCCACGCCTATTCCACGTCGTCAAAGAACGCCGGCGGTTTTGACCCGACGAACTTCAACACCTTTTCGACATCGTACCCGGCCTGCTCCAGCACACTGAGGATGTCAATCATCACCCAGTTTTCGTGGAACTTTGGCTCACCGTCTTCATCTTCCACGATGCTCCAGATGTCAATGTACGGTACCTTCATCTGTTCGCCTGTAGCCGGGATCCCCAGCCAATCCTCAGCGAACGTAGTTAACTGGTATCCAGCGGCGGCGGCATACTCTGCGGTCATAAAGCGCACATGGCTCTGCGACACTTTATCCGGGAAAGCACGAATAAACGGCTCCCGGATTTCCTGCTCAAACTGATCGACACCGTGCTTCACGCCCAGCCCTGCATTGCCGCGCCACACCATATCTGCCGTCCAGAATTCATGGTTCACGCCCACTTCGTTGCGGTTCAGCGCATCACTGAACCGCCTCATCAGGTCTTCTGACTTCTCTTTTGATAGTGCCACCGATCAGCCCTTTACTGCGCCTGCGGCCAGGCCCTTTACAAGCTGCTTCTGGAAGAACAGAATAACGAAGATGAGCGGCACCGTAGCAGAAATAGACGCAGCAGCCGCCAGCGTGAGGTGGCGCGGGTCTTCACCGCCCGTGTAACGCGAGATAGCTACCGGCAGCGTCCAGTTAGACTGTGTGAGAATGCGCACCAGCAAAAACTCGTTGTAGGCCAGCAACAACGAAAACAGCGCAGTAGAGATAATCCCCGGCCACACAATCGGCACAATCACCTGCGTAAAGGCCGTCAGGCGGTTGGCACCATCCACCATCGCCGATTCTTCGAGGTCTTTCGGCACATCCATAAAGAAGCTGCGCAGCATCCAGATGGTAAACGGTTGATTGACCGCCACCAGCGTGAGAATCACAAGAAAATGCGTATCACTGAGGCCAGTGAACACACCAATCCAGTAGTACGGCAGGATGAACGCCAGACGCGGCAACGACCGGAACGCCAGCGCCGCAATCAGGATGACCACACCGGCAATCCCCGCATAACGCGCCAGCGAATACCCCGCAAGGCACCCGATTGTAATCGAAACGGTGATCGTCCCCACCGTGACGATAATAGTATTGATGAAGTAGTCGTAAAAACGCTCGGTATCCACCAGTCGCGGGATGATCCACAGGATAAACACAAACCCGATGATAACCGCCAGATAGATATAGCTGTTCCGTAACGGGATGTACTGTGCAAACAACAACAGGCACAACAGCACCACCACAGATGCAATCAGGAAGAACGCAATCAGTTCACCATTTTGCTCTGGCACACTCCGCAGCCACAGTTCAGAGTAGTTTTCCCACGTCGGCTGGAAGAAAAACAGCGGCGTGCGGGAGTTGGCATCGCGGAACGTCTTGAACGATTGCAGCGCCGTCCAGTAAACGGGGAACAGGCTATAGATCGCAAACAGCGTCAGCCCGAAGTAAATGAAAAAACGACCAACCGGATGTTTAACTTTGCCCATGATTTAGCGCTCCGCCATTTGCTCTTTGTACGACAGGTAAAGGTTAGGGATCAACACGATCATGATGCTGATAACGGTGATAATCGCCATCGCGTTCGCACGGCCCAGGCGCTCTAGCTGAATGCCCGTCTGGAACGTATACGTCATTAATGTGTTCGCTCTATAGGTCGGGTTCAACTCAGAGAAGACAAACACACTGTCAAACACACGGTAGGCATCCATAATCGAAAACAGGCTGATAAACAACGTAAGCGAACTGACGTGCGGGATCACAATGTGACGGATCTTCTGCATGCTGGTGGCCCCATCAATCGAGGCAGCCTCCAGCAGTTCACCCGGCAGCGTTTGCAACCCGGCGAAGTACACCACCAGTGAGAACGGCGTCACGTACCACACACCATAAAGCATGATGAGGGTTTTCACCGTCGTCTCGTTGTAACGGAAGCGTGCATCAAAAATTTCGGCATACAGGTAATTCATCGGGCCAGATGCCTCAAAAAGCTGCTTGAACATGATCGCACCCACAACCGGCACAATGATGAACGGCAGCAGGTAAATCGAAAGGTAAAGGCCGCGAATAAAGCCCGTCACCTGATCCAGCACCAGCGCCATCAAAAAGCCGAGAATGATCCAGGACGGCACCATCACGACCACATACAGGGCCGTAAACTGGAACGACTGCCAGAAACGCGCGTCAGACAGTACAGACGCATAGTTATCCAGCCCGGTAAACTGCGGAGCGAGAATGTTATCGAAGGTCATAAAATGCATGCCCAGCCAGATCGCCATGCCAAGCGGAATGACCATCAACAGGGTCATCACGGTAATGCTGGGCGCAGCGAAAGCAAAAAAGGTCTGTCGCTTCATGGTTGCCTATCCTGTTACGTTCGTCTTGTGGGTTGGGATGTACTGTGTAACATCAGTTCAATAAAGACACTTTTTGATCGATAAGGGGGAGGGCACCACTGCACCCTCCACGGAAACGACGATGTTACTCGATGAAGCCCTGTGCAGTGGCTTCCTCAATGTAAGTCTCGGCGGCAGCGTCCAGCGCCTCCTGTGGGGTCAGGTCGCCGGTACCCACCAGTGGCAGGAACTGCTCCAGCGAGGTGACAACCACACTCACTGCCGGGTTCTTGTCATAATTGCCAATGCCCTCAGCAATCGTGGCGTTAGCAGCAGGCAGGTACGGCCCACCAAACTCCGCAGCAGAGGAACGAGCAGGCATCCCCACAGCGGCGGCACGCTGCTGGCTTTCAGCATCGGCAGCCTCCATAATGACGCGGAAGATGAGATCCGGGTCATTGGTCGTTGCAACCGGGATCATATAGTAATCATTGGCCGCCAGGCCCGCACGCGGGCTATCCGGCGTAACACGCGGCGCCGGGGCAAACGCAATCACATCGGTAAGCTGTGTACGTTCCGGGTCTTCCATGTTGGCCGCACGGCTGGCCCACATCTTGGTAGAAGGCAACGTGCCAAGCTGCATGGCAACTTCCTGATCGTTCAGGCTCAAAGAGCGGCCATTCGGCCCCACACAGGACTCAGAGACTGCTGCCAGTGTATTCAGGGCGCTCAATCCCTCTGGCCCATTGAAGGTCGGCATATTGTCCTCGTCCAGATAATCCCCACCGTAGGCCCGCAGCAACTGGAAGAACTCAAGCTCCCACCCGCGTGACCGGGAAAGGTCAATCGTGAACGGTGCATCCCACTCACTATCGAGGCCAATCGTGTTACAGATAGCAATGACATCTTCATAGGTCTCCGGTACCTCAAGGCCCAGTTCCTCAAACACGTCCGCACGGTAGATGAGGTGCTGGGTGTTGCCCACAATCGGGATCCCCAGAATCTGCCCGTCAAGGGTAGCATTTCCCCACACCGTCTCCGGGATGTCATCCAGGTTGTACTCCTCGCGGTACTGGTCTACCAGATCATTCAACGGCAAAATCCAGCCCGGTGCGCCCCACTCGGCAATTTCGCCATTAGAGCCGTGTACAATGTCATACGGGGAGTCCTGCCCGGTGGAAAGAGCCAGCGCGACCTGTTCCTGTGCGTCATCGGCAGACAGTAACTGCGTATCCACGCTGATGTTCTCTACTTCATTGCAGGCGGCAACCTCATCTGCATAGAAGTCTGTAATGGGGAAAGACCAGCCGATCAGACTGAGTTCGACAGCTTCATCAGGGGCCGCGATGTTACACACCGGCCCATCCTGCGCCATCACCGGCATACCGGCCAGCATCGCAAGAATAGAAAAAGCAAGAAGTCGTTTCATCATGTTGTATGTACCTCTGGTTCAGGTTATTAAAAACGATGGAAAAAGCAGCCTGTAACATAGCGCCTATGTGCTGCTTCACATCATCTCTACTATACCAGTGAGTAAATTCAATCTGCAACAGGTGACTACTTCAGCGTCGAAATCTAACGGCTCTGTCTCTATACGGGCCGGGGCCTGCGAACAGGCCCCGGATGTGTCTTACAGGATAAAAATCCCTACTCTGTGATAAAGCCCTGTGCGGTGGCTTCTTCGATATAACCCTCAGCAGCAGCGTCCAGAGCTTCCTGCGGGGTCAGGTCGCCAGTGCCCACCAGCGGCAGGAACTCCGCCAGCTTGGTACGGACGATAGCAACAGCCGGGTTGAGGTCGTAAATGCCGATGCCCTCATCCACGGTAATACCCGCAGCTCCAAGGTACGGCCCACCGAACTCTGCCGCAGACAGACGGGTTGCCATACCCAGGGCAGCAGCCCGCTGCTGGCTCTCCACATCGGCAGCTTCCATAATCGCACGGAAGATCAGATCCGGATCGTTGGTGGTAGTTGCCGGGATGAAGTAGTAGTCGTTCCATGCAGAACCGGCACGCGGGCTGTCTTCAGTAACGCGCGGGGCCGGTGCATAGGCAATGATGTCACCCAGGTCGGTACGCTCCGGGTCGCTCATATTAGCTGCACGGCTGGCCCACATGTTGGTGGCGGGCAGTGTGCCAATCTGTACCGCAACTTCCTGGTCGTTGAGGTCGAAGGAGTAACCATCCTGGCCCATGCAGGCGTTTGCCACTTCCAGCATCAGCTCCAGTGCAGCTACGCCAGTTTCATCGTTAAAGGTCGGCATATTGCCTTCACCAAGGAACTTACCACCAAAGGCACGCTGCATCTGGAAGAACTCAATTTCCCATGACCAGCCAGCAGACAGGTTAATGGTAAACGGCATATCGAAGTCACGGTTATCAAGGCCGATGGTGTTGCACACTTCGATAACTTCCGCGTAGGTATCCGGTACCTCAACGCCAAACTCAGTGAATACTTCCGAGTTATAGATGAAGTGCAGCGTGTTACCCACAATCGGCACACCGTAGATGTTACCGTCCAGGGTTGCGCCTTCCCATGTGGTCGCCGGGATATCATCAAGGTTGTATTCTTCGCTGTACTGCTCAATCAGGTCGTTCAGCGGCAGCAGCCAGCCCTGGCCGCCCCAGTCAGAAACCTGTGCATTGGCACCGTGTACGATGTCATACGGAGAGTCCTGCCCGGTGGAAAGGGCCAGACGAACCTGCTCCTGTGCATCGTTACTGGCAAGCAACTGCGTCAGCACAGTCAGGTTGTCAACGTCGTTGCACAGTTCCAGTTCTTCTGCATAGAAGTCGGTAATGGGGAAAGACCAGCCGATCATACTCAGCTCAGTGTCTTCTGCCGGGGCCTCAAGGTTGCACGCCGGGGCGTCCTGTGCCAGTGCGGGGATGCTGACCAGCAGGCCCAGCATAGCAAATACGAGAACAAGCTTCTTCATTACAGTTAACCTCATAAATGTGTTTTCATGCGAAATTTCAAAAGGTGCGCCACTTATGCGGCATTCACCACCTTTTCATAACAGAGGGTGTCATCGGCTTGCAATGCCACCGGGTTCATGTGCCCGAAACCGTTTGCTGCTTTGCGTTTGAGTGACGCAGTACGTGAACAGGAGTCGTCTTTGCTGGTGATTTTACAGGTGCGAAATCGATTTCGGATTAACGGGTGCTAATTTACCACTCATTTATCGTATGTGCAAGCAATTTTATCAAAGTAAGTGAGGAAT
>JBCCQC010000049.1:0-12799 GCA_039024535.1 Chloroflexota bacterium | reverse complement strand
GCCGTCGCTGCTGGATATTATGAGCAACCTTGGCCTGACAGAAACGATCGGCTCACTGGTGCTCACCTACCCGATTTTTACGCTGCCCACGATTGCGTGGTCAATGATCGTGTTCTTCCAGCGATTGCCAGAAGACATTGAACAGGCGGCCTTTGTAGACGGCGCGAACACGTTCCAGTTGTTTACGAAGGTGCTGTTGCCCATTGCCACACCGGTACTGTTTACCACGGGCATCATCACGTTCATCGGCACACTCAACGAGTATTTGCTGGCCCTTACGTTCGTGGCCGGTACACCGGAGGCACGCAATATCACAGTAGCAATCAAATTCCTGGGGCAGGCCATCACCCCCGGCGAACTGATGGCAATGTCTGTGATTGTTGTGGTGCCGCTGATTGTGGTCATTTACTTTACACAGCGTCAGGCCATCAAAGAAACGACCGAAGGTGCGGTGAAAGGCTAATGAGGAGAATCACATGCCAGTAGAAATCTCGTGGCTGGTCACGGGGCGCATTTCCTATTTTCGCTACAGCGGCGTCGTCACACTCGATGAAATCGAACAGGCGAGTCAGCGCGGCATTGAAATGCTGGGCGAGTCCGACGCTGTGCTCGTCCACAGCATCCAGGATGGCCGCAAAGTGACAGAGTTCCCGAAGAACCTGAAGGCCATGTTAGATGTTTCCGGTAAGGCTATGCAACACGCGAAGATGGGCTGGATGGTCAATCTGACAGATCAAAACCCGTTTCTGGTTTACATTGCGTCAATGATTGGCAAGCTAACACAGACGCGCCAGCGCTTTTTGCCGGATGTGAAAGCCGCCCTGACGTTCCTTGCCGACGTGGATAGCACACTACCCGACCTGACTGACAGGCATGTGCCGTATGATAAAATTTCTGAATGAACAACAGTGCGGTACAGCATGGCGATGACTATCCAAACCGGCGATCTGCATTAGAATAGAACCCATGTTGACAACGAAACAACGCAAACAGGGCACGCTATGACCGACTTGATGATTTCGTATTCGAGGCAGGACGGTGAGTTCGTCCGTCGGCTGCACGCTGCACTCACCGGGCGCGGGCGTGATGTGTGGGTGGACTGGGAAGATATTCCCATCTCTGCTGCGTGGTGGGATGCCATCAGCGATGCTATTGAATCCACACAGGCCTTTGTGTTCGTCATCAGTCCAGATAGTATGGGGTCGCCCATTTGCAACCTGGAAATTGACGCCGCCCGTTACCACAGCAAGCGCCTTGTCCCCATCCTCCTCAAGTCTACCGACCTGAAAGAAGCAATGGACAAAATCCAGCGCCGCACACTCTCCGACGATACGCGCCGGGTACTGGGCGACCGCGAAATTATGGATCTGGTGCGCGATAACTGGAACTCGGTAGCCCGCCACAACTGGATTTCTTTTGCTGAGGGCGAAGACTTCGAGAAAAACCTCGATAAGCTGCTCACGGCGATTGATACCGACCTCGAATACATCAAAGAGCATACGCGCCTGCTGGTACGCGCCGCCGAGTGGGAAGAACGCGGCTACAACGATAATCTATTGCTCATCGGGTCAGAAATCAGTGAGGCCGAGGAATGGCTGCACCACTCATCCTCCAAAGAGCCGCCCCCCGCCCAACTCCACGGAGAATACATCGTCGCCAGCCGCCGCGAAGAAACGGTGCGGCAGCGGCGGCGGCTGGCACTGGTGACGGGTGGGCTGGTGGTATCGGTGTTGCTGGCAGTGCTTTCCGCAGGGCTGGCCTACCTCGCCAATGATCTACGCGGGGAGGCGCTTGCCAATGCCGACCGCGCCGCCACCAACGAGGCTGTCGCCCTGGATAACGCCAACCGCGCCGCCACCAACGAAGCCGAAGCACGAGATAATGCCGACCGCGCCGCCACCAACGCCGCCATCGCCAACGAAAATGCAGAACGTGCCAACAGCCTGTTGTGGTCAAGCTATGCCGAGCAGGTACTGAACGAGGGTGATGGCGCACTGGCGCTATCTCTCGCACTGGCCGCTGCGGGGATAGACGACCCGCCCGCGCTCTCCCGGCAGACGATGGCCCGCGTCGCCTATGCACCGGGGCCGCGCCAGCGCATTGATACACAGGCCGGGGCCGTCAACAGCGTTACCTTCAGCCCCGGCGGGCAGTTCGCTATACTGGGCACGGCCATCGAAGGCGTGATCCTGTATGCGTTCGATAGCGGAGAGATCGTCACAACCCTGCCAGAGCCGTCTGGCCTGGTGACAGACGTTGCTTTTACGCCGGACGAAAGCCGTCTGGTGGTGGCGTCGTTTAATACGGTCTATCTGATCGACACGCTGACGGGCGCGGTCGTGTGGACGGCCATGCACCCCAACAATGCGCTCATCAACACTGTTGACGTGAGCCGTGACGGTACAATGGCTGCGTCCGGGTCGCAGGGGGGTGAGGTCATCGTATGGGAGGTGGCAACCGGGGGCAGTGTTCACGTGCTGGAGGGGCACTCCGACGCAGTGAACAGCATTGCCTTCAACCACGATAGCAGCCTGCTGGCCTCTGGCTCCTCGGATGACCGGGTAATCCTGTGGGATGTAGAAAGCGGCGAAAGCGTCGACACGCTGCGTGAGCAGTCCAACGTATTTGCCGTAGCATTCAGCCCCACCGGGCTAACCCTGACCACCGGCACCGAACTGGGCGCAGTCAACTACTGGAACGTAGAATCGGCAGAGCGGTTGCGCGTCTTCGGAGAGAACGAAAACTTCCGGCATACGCTGCCCGTGCGCAGCGTGAGCTATGGCCGTGCCGGTGCCACCGTCATTTCTGGCGCGGAGGACGGGCTGGTTATTGTGTGGGGCACGGCAACTGGCCGCCCGATGCAGGTGTTCGACACGCACGAGGCCACTGTGAACAGCGTGGACTTCAACCGGGACGGTACCTCGGCACTCAGTGGCGACCAGAACGGTATCGTCTACTGGTGGAGCATTGAATCGGATGTGGTGGCGCAGTCGTTTACCGGGGCACACGCCGGGGAAATTTTGAGCGCAACTTACACCGCTGATGGGCGCCGTTTGCTGGCAACCAGCAGTGACGAAAACCGGATTGTGCTATGGGATGCGATCACAGGCGCAGAGATCCAGCGGTATAACCGCGACGGCGAGCACACCGCGCCCATCAACGATACAGCCATCACCCCGGATGGCTCTCGCTTTGTAACGGCTGCTGCCGATGGCACCGTGCTGCTGTGGGATGTAAACAGCGAAAATGTCCTGAAGACGTTCCAGATTACCTCCGAGGGCGAAATGCTGCGGGTCGCCGTCCACCCCGGCGGTACCCTGGCAGCCGTGGGCGATGAGAACGGCCTGCTGTACCTGTGGAATACCGAGACAGGTGCGCTGGTGCATCAACTGAGCGACGGCACTGCTGAGGGCGGCCACCGCCGTGATATATTGAGCCTCGCTTTTAACCCGGATGGCACTCAGTTATTGTCTGGCTCAGAAGACCGCTCCATGATCCTGTGGGATGTAGAAACTGGCGAACGCCTGCGCACCTATGACGGGCAGGGGGGCCGTGTGATTGCGGTAGGGTTCAACGACAACGGGCAGCAGCTTTACAGTGCTACCAACAGCGATGCAGTGTTCATCTGGGATAAAGACAACGCGCTGCCAATGGCGACCTATGACGTAAGCGCAGAGGGCGAAGAACGCACGGTAACAGCGGTTGATTTCTCTGCGGATGGTCGTCAGGCACTCATCGGGCGGGTGAGCGGGGAAATTGTGCTGCTGAACATGGAAACAGCCCAGCCCGTCGCTGTTTACCCGGATGCCGTGCAGAGCCAGGTGAATGTGCTGGCGTTCGCCCCGGATGAGATGACAGCTATTGTGGGGGCACGCAGCCGTGCGCTCAGCGCCATCCGCACCCTGCCACTGGATGACCTGATTGCATGGACGAACACCAACCGCTACATTCCAGACCTCACCTGCGCCGACCGCGAAGTCTATAACATCCCCCCCCTGTGCAACGAAGATGGCCTTGTGCCCACGTCCACCCCGGCCACAATTGCAACGGGTAATTAATGCGCTCCCTCATCTGGTGTGTGCTGCTGCTGGCGGCCTGCATCCCGGCGACAGCCCCGCCACAGCTTGAGTACACGCCGGGGCCGCCGGTTGTGGTGACGGATGGCCGTATTCAAACGGCGGCATTTTCTGTAGAGCGACCGGATGGCTGGCGTGTGATTACCTCGGCGGCAGACGCGCCGCTGACATTGATTCTCGTTGCGCCGGATGACGCAGCATTGATCGTCCTCGCAACAGATGGCATTGGCGAACCGCCTCGCCCCACCAGCATTGACCCGGAAGATACCCTGCGCGATAGCACCGAACAGGTGCGCGT
This sequence comes from Chloroflexota bacterium, assembly GCA_039024535.1. Lineage (GTDB taxonomy): Bacteria > Chloroflexota > Anaerolineae > Aggregatilineales > Phototrophicaceae > DAOTTY01. The sequence continues at coordinate 8,425 of JBCCQC010000049.1, read as the reverse complement.
GGGCGATGTTGACGTGAGCGTCTATGCCGTGGGGCCGTCCGCGCAGTGGGACGCACTGCAGGTGGCTACCCGTCGGTTGGTGGCGTCACTGGCCGCCGCCGGGTAAGCAGCCGGTCTGCACGCAGCAGGTACAGCACACAGAACGCAATCGTCGTCAGGGTGATAGCCGCACCGATGTAAACCAGCAGCGGGCGATAGACAAACATCACCGTGACTGGATCTGTGGTGAAGGGCAGCAGCGCCCCCAGATACCCGCCTACAGACTCCGCCGGGACGCGCTCACTGTTGATGTACGCCCGCCACCCCGGATATGCAATCTCCTGCACCACAGCCAGCGACCTCGCCCCCCCGGTTCCCGGCGCTGCCAGCAACAGATGATCGCTGCTGCGCTCTACGATGGTCAGCGGGGCCAACCGCTCTATCGGCAGGGGTTGTCCAGAGTTCCCCGCACGCTCGGCGTCATCCACACGGACGGCAAATGCATACGGCAGCGTGTTGTCCTGCCGCCACAGGCAACGCCACGGCTCCTCAAGGTCATCAAAGTTGTACTCATAGATGGGTGACTGTGTTACCGCCTCGTACCCCAGGAAAGCTGTTCCCTCCACATCCCCCGGATGTGTGGGCATGGCATAGGGTGGCTCGTAAAACTGGCGCAGGTCGCCGTTGTAATACGTGGGCGGGAGTGACAACGGACGATAGGCCGCCCCCAGCGGATAGTGCCGCACACCCACATCAAGGAAAATGTGCAAATTAGAATAGTTCAACTGGCGCACGGTCACGGGCTGCGTGGGGTTATCCAGTGCATACAGGTAAGCCAGGCACAACCCGCTCGGCTCATCCGCGTTGACGAGGCCCGTCCAGTCCCGCCAGTTATGAATGGTAACGGCATACCCGGCCACCAGTGAGGCCACCAGCAGCGCGTGCGTCGCAACATCATTCCAGCGGCGGCGGGGGCCAATAAACTGCCTGTCTGCATTGCGCAGCACCGTCCACAGCCCATCCACACGCAGCGCAATCAACAGTGCCAGCCAGAACGTCGCCGTTCCGAAAGCACGGCCCACAAACCGCCACCGCTCCAGCCCCGGCAGGTTATTATACGCCCATCGGAACGGCTGCAACCCGCCCATGCCCCACATCATGAAGAACACCATCAGAATCAGGCTCACCAGCCACAGACGCCACATCCCGCGCAGCCGAGAGCGATACAACACCGGGTAAATCGGTGGCAGCACCACGAACATTGCCAGCAGGTACCACCAGGGCACGGTGTAGTTATAACGGGTTTCCAGTTCGCCGCTGGCAAGCTCGCCGGTCAGGTCGCGTATCAGCGGCTGTGATGACACCACCTGGTGCAGCGCCAGCAGGGGCGATATGGCAGCGTCGCCGTCACGGGTGGGCGTCTGCCCGCTCACCAGATGACTGTTCATGACCAGTGGCAGCAGCACCATCGCGCTGATGCCAATCGCAATCACACCAGCAAAGACCACCCCGCGCAGGCCGCGCCAGTTAAACCCGTCCCATGTGATGTGTGCCAGTGTCAGCACCACCAGTGAAATCAACAGCGGCAGCGTATGCCACACGTTACCGGCAAGAAACTGTAATGCGAACGCCACGCCCAGCAGTACCGCCGCCCATCGCTGGCGGTGGCCGCGCAACACAAGGAACGCCGCGCCAACCGTCCACGGGATGTAGACCTGCGCCACCGCCAGTTGAAAATGCCCGATGCCCAGCAGCGCCACCATATTGCCTTTGCCCAGTGTGAGCAGAGCCAGCAGCAGTCGCCCGGCGGCACCCATGCCCATTACCCGGCCACAGAACCAGCCCCCCGCCACCGCCAGAAATGCATAAACAATCACGCTGGCTTTAATGCCGCGAATACCATCACCGTAGAGCAGTGACGGCACTGTACTGAACGGGTTCAGAATGAAAGAGAATGGGCTTTCCAGCAGCGGGCGGCCTTCGCCCAGGTACGGCTGCCACAACGGAATGTAGCCGTGCGCGTCAAGCTGGCGGGCTGCATAGTGGGCGCTGCTGGTGAGGAATTCCATCTCGCCACCAGAAAGCTGTGTCTCCAGCGAGAGATCCGTGAACTCCCATGCGGCAATGAGCACCACCACTACGAGAAACACACACTCGGCCAGCAGCATCCATGCCGGTATCCGTGGTAGGTCAAACGTAGCCGTCGGTGCGGGAATGTCCCGGCGGTTGCGCCACTGCCAGTAAAAATCACGGAACATCAGGAGACAACCATTTTTTCGGGTAGAACGGGTTGCCACGTATCGAGCGCGTAAACGCTGAAGTCAATGCGCTTATCCAGCGTGAGCAGGCCACACGTCCCGCCATCCACACCATAACTGCAATCGGGATTGGTGCTGCCGGGGTTCACAATCAAGCAGCGATGGCCCACCGCTACAATCATGGGGATGTGCGTGTGCCCGACGACCACAATATCTGCTCTGGCCGTGTTTGCAACCTGCCGAAAAGCATAAGCAGCAGACTGCGGCAGCAGGTATTGCCACTGGCTCCACGGGGTGGCGTGCGTCATGTAGACGCGGCGGCCTTCCCACTCAAACGTCAGGTCATCCGGTAGCATACTGATGAACTCGCGGGTGTCGTCGTTCAGGGTCTTGATGCTGGCCGGGGTGTGATCGTGGTTACCCTGCACGGTGGGAATTCCCGAATCGCGCACACGGGCCACCACTTCGTTGCCGTCGAACCCTTTATCGACCAGATCCCCGGCGCAGACAATCGCATCTGTACCTCTGGACTGGAAAAACTCAAGCGCACGCTCCAGCGACGGTAAATCCGCGTGAAGATCGGACATCACACCAATACGCATAGGCTCAGTAACCCGCAGTGTCCAGTGTTACAGTATCGTGGCGGATGATCTGGCCGGTGCGCGTGTTGTACACCGTGTAATCTACCGCATCGGCGAGGGTAAGCACTGCGCAGGTGCTTACATTGCGCTGGTAGCTGGCATTCGGGTTTGTGGTGCCGGGGTTCAATATCATGCTGCCGTCTGGCATTGTAACCTGCATGGGCGTGTGCGTGTGGCCGAGAATGACAATATCGGCCTGTGCCTGCTGAATCACGCGCTCAAAAACGTACCGGTAAGCGTGCGGGAACACATAAAACATCCGGCTCCACGGGGCGGCGTGCGTCATGTAGAGCGTGCGCCCTTCTCGCTCAAGGCGGTGTTCGTGGGGCAGCCGGAACAGAAAATCGCGGGTGGCTTTCGTGTAAATCGAGTTACGTGCGCCGGAAAAGTCGTGGTTGCCCTGTACAATCGGGATGTTCTGGCCGCGCATGTGCGCCACCACCGCTTCGTTGTCATCGCCCCGGTCTACCAGGTCACCCGCGCAGAGGATCTTATCGACCTGCTGCGCTTCAAGAAACGTCAGGGCCATTTCCAGCCCGGCGAGGTTCGCGTGGACATCGGAGATAATGCCAATTTTCATGCGCTGTCGCTTTCCATGTCTTCGTCTGGCAGTGGGATTTCCACGTAGGCCGGTTCAATCTGCTGCCATGTGCCCACTTCATACACATCAAACGCGAACAGGTCGCCGTCTTCCTGTGGCAGTTGCATCACCGCAAATGCCGCGCCGCGCCCGTCGTCGTGGAGTGCGCCGGGGTTAAAAATCCAGTGTTTGCCGTCGTGGATGTTGGTAATCATGGGCTGGTGCGTGTGCCCGACGATGAGAATATCTGTCCGTGCTTCTTCTATGGCGTCCAGATGCACGCGGTGGTCACTGGACGGGTACACTCCGCGCCAGAAGTCCTGTGGCGTACCATGCGACACACACAGCGTCAGCCCGTGCCACATATACCGCCGCGACCGGGGCAGTTTGCTCAGCCAGACCATTGTGCTATCGGAAAGGTGCTGCGGCTCGAACGGGGAATTGTCGTGGTTGCCGCGCACGGTCGCAATCCGCCGCTGCTGGATGAGCGCCACGACCGACTCGCCATAAATCCCACGATCCACCAGATCCCCGGCACAGATCACGCGCCGCACCCCGATTTCCTCCAGCTTTTCCAGCACGTCCTTTAATGCGCGGATGTCCCCGTGTATGTCTGAGATGACCCCGATTTTCAATTCAGTATCTCCTCAAGTATCTCAGCCTTTCTTGCCCGGTTCCACTGCATGTAGGTAATCAGGAGAAATGTAAATGCGACGAATAGAGCGCCTACAACAGCACCGGGTGCGAATTGATCGAGAGCAAGAATTTGCAGGAATACAAAAATTGTAACACCAGAAGACCAGCGGGTAGCCACCTCCCAATCAGAAACACTTTTTTCTGTAATCTGTGTTCGGATTCTACCCATGCGTACATTTCTCACGCTGTACACTATAAATGCCACCGCGACAAACACTATCACTATAAATACCAAAAGTGTCGAAAACTGTTCCGCTAGATCGGCATATGGGATAGTCAGGGGTAAAAATGCGAGCAAAGCAATTATCACAATGCGCATCAGTTTTTCATTGCGCACCCAGCGATGCACATAGGCCTGGACGGTTTCATCTTCCAGAAGTTTTTTCTGCTTCAGTGCGACTTCTTCATCGTTCATCTGCTTCAAAATCTTTAGTTCATCCGCGTAGAACTCAGAGAGCTTTGCAAGGCGACGTAGATATAACACATACAGAAAGGAAAATACGGCCAATACCAGAAACGGTGGAAACAATACGAAAAAAAAACCAGCCAGCGTAGCAAAGGCGTAGACAAATGCAAATCGAATTCGTTGTGTGATGACCTGCGTTTGTGTCAACTGATGAAGATGTTTCCTGATCGAATCTCGATCAATACTGGATTTCCAGACTGTAAATCCCAGCATAAATGTAACAATAGCCAAAGCAACAGTTGCAGGAATCGGCAAAAAATCCATATAAATTGGTATTGAGACGATAACCAGCCCGGTTATGGTCAACATAGCATACGCATAGTATCTGTACAGCTTTACCAACTCATCCACAAGAAGATCAAGGCGTTCGATGTTGATGTCCGACGCTTCACTCATTTTCTACAGCCTCCCTACCAATTGCCTCTAAATCCACCCACAGCCCCGGAACCACTTCCGTGAGGCCGCGCTCGTCAATATATGCCCGCAGCGAGTCCACATGTTCCGGCTCACTGACCGATGTCGCGTTGTCATAGTCCAGCATAACGGCTGCGGGTTGCTCTCTCGCCCACAGTTCCGCGCCGGTTTCATCCCGGATGAGGGTGCCCACCAGTAGCCCGAACTCCTCGCCGCTGGAAATAAACGCCGGGTAGTCCAGCAGTTGATGGTAAAAGCGGTCGTTCGCCGCTACCACTGCATCCGTCGGCACGTTTTCGCGGATGTAGGCAAGGCGCGGGTCTTCTACCGTGGGGCGCGTGTAACGGTAGCCGATGTAGCCGCTATAAATCACCAGCACCAGTGCAGCCAGCCCCACCACAGCCTGCAAACGCCATGCGGGTACCTCTGCACGGCGGCCATGCCCCCGCGTAATTGCCACGCCCGTGCCCAGCATCATCACCGGCCACAGGTGCGACGTGTAAATCGGCAGCGGCAGCGGACTGATAACCGCCAGTGCCATCGCACACCCGGCCAGCAGCAGCAAATAGTGTACGTCCGGGGCCTGGCGGCGGGCAATTGCCGTGCGCAGCGCAAACACCAGTAGCAGCGCCTCCACCGGACGCATCACAATCTGCACCACGTAGCGCACGGCCTCACGGTCTGGCGATGAGGTACCACACAGCGGGCAAATCTGCGGGATGAGGAAGTAATGCTCCGGGTTGGGTAGCACGCGGAAGTAAATGTAGACCAGTCCGGCTATCCCGGCCCCGGCGTAGTAGAACACGGCCCCATGCCCCAACGGGATGCGCCGCTCTCGCCGCCATGTACGCACAAACTCCACGAGATAATAGAGCGCCAGCCCGAACAGATACACCGTCCCCAGAATATGAAACTCCGTAGAGACAATTGCCAGTACACCCGTCAGCACATGCAGCCACCGTTGGCCCCCATACACCGCATAAACATGGACACACAACGCAATACTGTAGAAAAACATCCCTGCCGCGTCCATGCGCATGGTGAGCAGCGACAGAAACGTCACACTGATGCCAGCCAGCGTCACGGTCATGGTGGCGGCGGCAGCGTCCCACATTTTGCGCACACTGAAGTACAGCGGGATGAGCGCCAGGGCGCCCCACAGGTACGTCAGCAAGCGCCCGCTCACCAGCGATAGCCCGAATGCGTGCAGCCACCATGCCTGTGCCAGAATGCCATAGCCAGTGCCGCTGCCAGCGACGATGTTTGCATCCGGGGGAATGCGCCACATGTACGGCGTGAGTCCGCCGCGCTCAATAAAGTTGCTACCAATGTTGAGGTAATAGTTGGTATCGAAGTGTACCGTCCACACGAAAACAGCCGCAAACTTGATGAGTAGCGCAAGGGAAATAATGATAAATGCCTGCCATCGCAGTGTGGTAAGGGCCGTCATGGGCGTATCATGGTGTCCTGTCATGATTTATTGATGATTATAGCGTTTTCAAAGCCAGAAACCTTCCCTGATGGTACAATAAAGATACAATCTGGTGACAGTATGGTCATAAATTTTCATAAAATTATGACTGAGTCGCAGGCGTTCAGCAGGGTAACAGGGTATACCATGAGCAAAGTGCAGCGCAGGGTCGGGCAGTATTATGCCCTCGGTCGGGTGATCGGGCAGGGGGGTATGGGCAAGGTACACATCGGCATGGATATGCGTACCCGGCAGCGGGTGGCAATTAAAGCCATCAAGCAGGATGTGTTCAGCACTGACCCGAACATGGCAGAGCGGTTCCAGCGCGAGGCTGATGCACTGCGCAAGCTGAATCACCCGAATATTGTGAAGATGTTCGACTGGATTGAAGAGGGCGACGACACCTACATTGTGCTGGAGTATGTGGGCGGCGGCGACCTGCGCAAACTGCTGCAAAAAGAAGAAGATCTGCCCGTAGGCCGCGTGCTGGAAATTGCGCTGGATCTGTGTGATGCGCTGGCCCGTGCCCACCGTTTGAACATCATTCACCGCGATATTAAACCGGCCAATGTGCTGCTTGCCGACGACGACACCCCGCGCCTGACGGACTTCGGCATTGCCAAAATGACCGACCGCACCGCTGTGACCGAAACTGGCTCTCTGGTAGGCACCTATGCCTACATCAGCCCGGAACAGTGCATGGGCCAGCCGCCCACGCCAAAAAGCGATGTGTGGGCGTTCGGGGTGATGCTATATGAACTGCTGGCCGGTACGCGCCCCTACGTGGCCGATAACCCCGTGGCCCTGCTGCGGGCTGTTCTGGCAGACCCGGTACCGCCAATTACCACACACCGCAAAGACCTGCCCCCGGAACTGGTGACGCTGATCCATGTGATGCTGGAAAAAGACCCGGAAGAACGAGTGGGCAGTATGCGGCTCATCGGCTCCCAGATAGAAGCCATCATGGAGGGCACACCCACGCCCATCAAGCCACGCCGGATGCCAACCAGCACTGGCGAAATTTTTATCGACTTTGGCGCATCGGAACCGGCCGCACCTGCGGACTTGCAGCAAATCCTCTCTACGCCCCCCGGCACGGGCGCACCCGCCAGTATGACCGCTCAACCGCAAACCGCACCACCGGCATCTGTGGTGGCCTCACCGGAAGAAAAGCAACCCTCGTTCCTGCGGCGCGTGATTGTGCGCGTGGCGTTCGGGGCGGCGCTGCTGGTAGGGATTACAGTGGTACTGATACTGCTGGGCTATGCTGACCAGATTCGACAGGCAAACCAGGCACTGACCGGCGTGCCCACCACACCCGAAACCTTTAACGTGCTCGTGGCAAACTTTGAGCAACTACCGGGGGCAGCAGAACGCGACGTGGCCCGCTTCATCGCCGAGGATTTACAGCAAAAGTTTGAAGAATCCGTGCCGTTTTCCGATATTCAAATCGTGACGAACGACACGGTCGTAACCAGCGATGATATGGCCCTCAGCACCGCCGAACGTGCCGGGGCAATTGTGGTCATCTGGGGCAGCTACGACGACGAGGAAATCTTCGCCAATGTTCATGCAGGCACGCTCACCCCGGCGGGTGGTGCAGTGCTGGAGCGTGGCTTGCTGGACGAACTGACCAATGTCACCGTCACCATGACCGACCCCATCCGGCAGTCACTGGCCTACAACGTCACAGGCGTGGCAAATATGGTATTCACCGCCACAGACCGCCCGATGGAAGTGGCGAAAACCCTTGCCGTTGTCAATGCGCTCGGCGAAATTAACGCGGTACCCATAGACGGCGAAGGCGTCCCGGCTATCTATCACCGCTATATTCAGGCATATCTGGTTGATGATGTCGCCGCGCTGGAGCACATCAACGAAGTGGTTGAACTCTCTGGCAATAACCCCTATGCACTGCTG
>JBCCQC010000048.1:0-12865 GCA_039024535.1 Chloroflexota bacterium | reverse complement strand
GCGAAGGAGCGCGTGGCCTGCACATAACTGCTGCCCTCGTCGTTCCACAGCGATTGTGTGCCGAGGTTATGGAAGCGCAGCCCCGCTGCCAGCAACAAAATGAATATGATGATCCCCGGAAATGAGCGCATATGACATGTCCGTTCCTCTACCCGATGCTATAACCTGAATGTAACGCAAAGATGTGTTACCTTGCAGGTTGAAAAAAGATACGGAGGTAACATGTACTATCCTGATTTGTCACCCTATGAGTACATGCTGCGCGGCAAGGTCGATTTCGAAAAGCCAATTTTAAATGTTGGCTGGCTGGAAAAAAGCCATGAGTTCAGGAAAGGTAGCGTGCCACCAGAGGTTGTTAAAAGTCTTCGTCGCCTTCTGAGGTACCAACCTGCAATAGCAGTTCAGACCCGTGGTCTACATCTTTGTGATATTTGTGAAGGCAAAAGTACGCAGAGAGTTATAAGCCTACCGGGAGACAACAGCAAATTCATGTACCTTGGAACAGCAGAACTCTGGCTTCCATCTGAAGATGGTTCCACTATCTATGCGGCACCCACAATGATTTACCACTACATTGAGGCCCACGATTATCTTCCACCGGAAGACTTTATTGAAGCGATACATGAATTCGATTTCGAATCAGAATGGAATGCAAAGGAGATATTTGAGGAACTACGCCGAAAACTTCGAGAAGCAAATGGATGAAAAGGTGTAAGGGCGAGGCATGAACACCTCGCCTAGAAAACGCCGTTTAGTAGATCACCGGATCTACCAGCAGCAGGAAGATCGAAATCAGTGCAGCCATCCCCAGCGGAATGCCAAACGCATAGGCAAAAATGCGGCTGTCCTCGCGCAGGTGCATGTAATACAGCACCACCAGCACCGCCTTACCAATGGACAACGCCGCCAGCAGCGGGTAGCCAATCGCGTTCGGCATGGGGGACTCTGCAATGATAACCTCTACGATGGTCACGACGGCCAGCACCACAAATACCACGGTGTACAGGCCACCCGGCACGTCAAACTCACGGCCCATCAGTTCCACATGGTCACTGTGGAGCGCGTGCCCATGAGCGTGGCTGTCCGCTTCCATTTCGCGGGGGATGTTGTGTAGCCACGGCAGCAGCATCGCCTCCAGTCCGGCCTCAAAGCGAAAGGCAGCAGCTTCAATACCCTTCAGATCGCGGCCAGCCGCGTGCTCAATGTGCTCGCTAAAGCGCACGCCAGGGTCACGGGCCTGGAGCGCGGAGTTGAGAATTTTCTTCAACATCTCTTCTTCTTCAGGGTCACCCGTGCCACCCATCAACTCGTGGATCTGGTTCACGGTTGCTTCTGCAATGGCGCTGGCTTCTTCGCGTGCCCTGCCTGTAATCTGCTGTGCTTCTGCCACTCCCTCGTTGATGTCCCGGTCACGCACAACCTTGATGGCTGCCGCAACATCGGCTTCTTCGAAAATCCTCTCAATTTTCTGCTCTGCCGCAGCGACAATCTGAACCGCCTCGTGATGCAGTGCTTCTCTCTGTGCATGGTCAGTCATGGTCGCCTCCGTCAGATCAGGTAAATGAACGTAAACAGAACAATCCACACCACGTCTACGAAGTGCCAGTACAGCCCGAACACTTCAACGGCGGCGTAACGCTCTGTAGTGAACTTTTTGCGCAGGCCACCCCACATAATCCACAGGCCCCACAGCACGCCCACAATCACGTGTGCGCCGTGGAAGGCTGTGGGCGCATAGAAGCGCTGCCCATACTGGCCGAGTTTTTGCGCGACAATCGTACCTTCTTCTGCCACAGTGAGGGCTTCACCCTTTGCAGCCTCTGCATCGGCAAATGCCTGCGAGCCTTGCAGCCCTTCGATGCCTTCTTCCATCCAGAAGGGAATCTGACCGGCGGCGATCAGTTCTGTCACTTCATCTTCCGTGGGAACATTGAGCACCACGCCGTGATGGGCGAGTTCCACGTATTCGTAAACCTGGAGCGCCACAAAAACGGTACCCATGACGACCGTGACGGTCATCCAGCGCACGAGGCCAGCATTACTGCCCTGCTGGACGGCACGCAGGCCCATGACCATTGCCCAGCTACTCGCCAGCAGCAGGAACGTGTTTGCGCTCACAAGCTGGATGCTGAGGTGTTCTTTTGCCAGGGCGATGGCCTCCGGGTTGTACACGCGGAATACCAGGTACGCCACAATCATGCCGGTGAAGATCATGACTTCCGAGCCGAGATAGAGCCATGTGGCAAACTTGGCGTTATCTAACGCTTCTTCCGGTGTAAAGTGATCGCCGTGATGGTCGTCGTGGTGGGCATCAGCGTGATGCTGTTCTACTGCCATATCTGCCATTGGTTAGCTCTCTTTCTTCACGACGACTGCGGTCGTGTCTTTGTCTTCATCCGGCGCGATGCGCTCTGCCAGCGTCCCGGCAATATCACCGACACGGCGCATGAACTGTGGCGCATCATCACGCGGGGCACCGACCACGGGAGCTTCTGTATTGTAGGCATTGGTGGTGCCCCGGCTGAGCACATGGAACACACCAGCCAGCACAGCACCAGTAATCGCCAGCGAGAGCATCGTGAACAGGGTAAAGCCAATTAACAACCATGCCTGGTTGATGGGAATGACTTCCTCGCCAACTTCAAGGTTCACCGTGCCAAACAACTTGACGCTTGAGCCGGCGTCTGAGGTTACGTTGAGGCCAAAGCCGGGGACAAGCGCAATGACAATCAGCCCGAACACCAGCAGCAGCGTCAGCCCGGTAACGCGCCATGTGGTGCTGCTCAGCATCCCGCGCCAGCCAGCCTGTTCTGCCAGTTCATCTTCGGTAAGCACCGGGGCGCTGTCGTCCGGGTGTTCGCTCATCTTCGGGTTAAAGCCGCCAATGCCCCAGATAGTGCCATAGGCCGACATAAATACGCCCAGCACCAGTACCAGGCTCAGGTTCCAGTAGGGGGTAAAGCCAAATGCTGCCCGCAGGCCGGTGACAATGGCCGCGCCGACAGCAAAGCCGAGCAGTGTGCCCACGGTTGCACGCGAAATTCCGGGTTTCATCGTAGAAAATGCCCTTTCCAGTTCAAACAGTCTTTCAATAGATATTGTGCGGGGGCGCTCCCCCGGTTTGCTACAGTGTGTGTGAAAAGCAACACAATTATAAACGCCCCATGAGAAAATACCACACTGCGGATTAGCCGCGCCACCAGTACAGCACGACGTAGAACAGCAGCCACGCGATGAACACAAAGTCCAGCATCTTCGACGCACTTTCCACCGCCCACACGTTGTCACTGTTGTAACGCACGGCAGTGCCATCGTCTTCGAGTGCGCCACTATCCACGGCGCGGGCGTGACGGGCATTGCGCAGAATGTTGACCATGTATGCACCCACCGCAATCGCGTGCAGGCTGTGGAACCCGGTCATCAGGCGGAAAACCGCGCTGTACTGGGTACCCGTCTGCACTCGGAACCACTCCACAGCCATGATGCCGACGAACACGCCAATCAGCGCGACGGCCACCGTCCACATGTTGATGAACGGGCCGGTTGCATCGGCCTGCACAGATTTGCGCGAGCGCCGCGCCAGTACCACCGCCGCCAGTAGCAGGCCACTCGCCAGCGTGGGCAGCCAGATGCCCATTGCTTCTACGCCGGGGGGCGGCCAGCTTGTATAGCTGAAGCGCAACTGCCAGTTCACCATGACGAGCGCCATAAACGCCATGATCCAGCTAATCTGGAAAACGAGCAGTCCCAGGCGCTTGTTGTTGAGGGCCTGCTGTTCCTCACGTTTGCGTTTGCGTTCGGCACGCTCTGCGGACGTGAGGTTGTCGCCAAAGTAGTCTTTAGTCTGTTCTGTCATACCGTTAAGTCAAATTCCTCTGTTTGTTGTTTCAAATACCAGCTTGAAAGGTTTCTGGATAAAAAGAAGGAGATAAACACGCCCACCAGAGACGGCAGTGATGCATACAACAACATATCTATCAGACGCAGATCATCGTTCGAACTGTAGAATTGAAGGTGTAGGAGTCCAAGAAAAAATAGTGTGATAAGCGCTGTGACCCCGTTTGCATACAAGACTACCCTTACATACTGATGTTCTTTTACAATCTGTTGACCGCCCCATCGTGCCAGTGTAATGACACCAGTGTTCAGACCACACAATCCGCCGACAATGATACCAGCAATAACAAGTGGAAGGGCGAATAAGAGCAGGATATATGTCACGCCAGATATAAAGAGCACAACCAGACAAACCAGTAGCAGGACGCTACACACCAGTCCCCAGAAGCTACCAAGCCCAATAAACTGAATCAGTATCCAGACTGGATTCTGCTGTCCGCGTTGTGCTGCTGTCACAGTTATTCCTCCGTCAGCCATGCAATTGCCGCCTCGCGCTCCGCTGCCGGGAAAGCGTTCATCTCGATCTTTGTGGGCAGCACGGAAAACACGGCTGTCCACACAGAGATGAGTTTCGGGTTCTGGTAGACAAATGCCAGCCTTGTCAGTTCGACATTACTTCGAAACTCTTTGACCATCGGGCGAACGCTGTTGATAACATGCGCCAGCGGCAGTGACCCGGATTGGCTGGTGTTGATGAGCAGGCGCAGCGTTTGCCCTTGCGGGTGATGAGCGAGGACATCGCTCAGTTTCACAATCAGGTCATCAACAGCCGGGTTGGATGACTCCAGCATACAGAAGTCATGGATGCCGTGATTCAGCAGCGTGTACTGTATTTTCTCAGATGGTTGCATTGCGTTACCCGTGTATGAAAAGGGGCGATTCGTGTTGTTCCGAACCGCCCCCTGTGATTGGCCTGTGTTGTTGGCGAGCTATCGCCCCGGCTGGCTAGTCACCGGCTGGTTCTGGCAGGGCGTCACCCTTTGAGAACGGGCTACCGCTGCCCTGCGGCTTATCGAAACGCTGCTCAATCGCGTCCAGATACACGACCGATTCTTCTGTGCCGTAACCATACGGGTCTTCGAACGGAATCGGGTCGTGGTCGAAGTTGTGGGACGGCGGCGGGCTGGTCGTCGCCCATTCCAGCGTGAGCGCACGCCACGGGTTCGCCGTAGCACGCTCACCACTGGCGAGAGATTGGAACACGTTCCACAGGAAGAACAGCGTAGAAATACCCAGCAGGAACGCGCTGAAGCTGACAATCATGTTCACAGTCTGGAACTCCGGTGCGTACTCGGCAACGCGGCGCGGCATACCGCGTGCGCCAGCCCAGTGCATCGGGAAGAACGTGCCGAAGAAGCCTACATACGTCAGCCAGAAGTGAACATGGCCCAGGCGCTCATCAAGCATCTTACCCGTCATCTTCGGGAACCAGTGGTAAATGCCCGCGTACACTGCGAACACGGCTCCACCGAACAGCACAAAGTGGAAGTGCGCCACCACAAAGTAGGTATCGTGCATGTGGATGTCTACCGGCACAGAACCAAGCATCACGCCGGAGATGCCACCGATGACGAACAGGGAAAGCAAACCGATGGCGAACGTGTTGGCCGCCGTAAAGCGAATCTTGCCGCCCCAGATCGTACCGATCCAGCTAAAGATTTTAATACCCGTCGGCACCGCGATAATCATCGAGGTAATCATGAACGGGATACGCAGCGATGGCGTGAGGCTGGTGAACATGTGGTGTGCCCACACGGTAAAGCCGATAATCGCAATTGCCATACTGGATAGCGCAATCAGACGATAGCCGAACACTGGCTTGCGCGAGTGAATGGACAGGACTTCGCTGAGTACGCCGAACCCCGGCAGAATCATGATGTACACAGCCGGGTGGCTGTAAAACCAGAAGATGTTCTGCCACAGCAGCACGTCACCGCCAGCCGCCGGGTCAAAGAAGGCAGTCCCGGCCACACGATCCAGCAGCAGCAGGGTGAGTGCGCCGGCCAGGAACGGTGTTGCCATGACAACGATAATACTGGTTGCCAGCATTGCCCACACAAACAGCGGCATCTGGAAGTAACCCATACCCTCCGGGCGCATGTTCTTGATGGTCACGATGAAGTTGATCGCGCCCAGAATGGAAGAAATACCCAGAATATGCAGGCCCAGAATCCAGATCGTCTGACCGTCCGGGCTGTATTCAACAGAAAGGGGCGGGTAGGCCGTCCAGCCTGCTTCCGGTGCGCCCACAAAGTAGCTCATCAGGAACAGCACGCCTGCCGGTGGGATGAGCCAGAATGCAAAGGCATTAAGCCACGGGAAGGCCATATCCTTCGCGCCCAGCATCAGCGGCACCAGGTAGTTACCAAAACCCGCCCACACTGGAATCATGAACAGGAACAGCATCGCACTGCCGTGTAGTGTGAGGATGGTGTTGTAGGCCTGTCCACTCGGCAGGAAGTCTACGTTCGGTGTCATCAGTTCTGCACGAATAATCATCGCCAGTGCACCGCCAACAATGAAGAAAATGAACGTGGTTACAAGGTACTGCAACCCGATGATCTTGTGGTCAATCGTCCACGTCAGCAGGTCGCTCACGCGCAAACGCTTGCCCTGTGTTTCGCCGCTCCCCAATGGAGCTGTTATTGTTGCCATAAAACCCTCTCAGTCAGATAAATGTTACGAGATGTGTTGGTTTTCAATATCGGGCGGGGCACGGCACGCCATGCCCCTGTTGTTCAGCCTGCGGCCACTTCCTGATCTTCGGCTTCGTACTGTGCCAGCACGTCTGCAAATGCCGGAACCGGGCAGGCAGGGCCTTCTGGCGCGTCAATGTTCTGGCCCTGCGTGAGCAGATAGGCGGTGGCATCTGCCACGTACTCGTTACTCATCTGCTCCTCGTCCCAGTTCGGCATAATGCCAGCAGCATAACCCGGCACAACGTAAGCCTGCGAGTTGCGGATGGACTCGTAGATGTATTCTTCCGCACTGGCGTTACCGGCAGCCGCCGCACGGCTCACCGCTGTATCAGCGATGTTGTTCAGGCTGGGGCCAACCTGCCCGACCCAACCGAGCGAATCCAGCATGTGGCAGCCTGCACAGCCATAACCACCCTCACCGCTGGCGAGGCGTGCCTGCCCACGTGCTACCGGATCTTCCGGCGGGTTCAGCTTGCAGTCCACAACTGTATTCAGCCACTCGGCGTAGCTGTCTTCATCCGGGTAAACATAAATTTCGGCACGCATCCCCCCATGCCCGCCGCCGCACAGTTCCGTGCAGACCACCGGGTAGATGCCCGGTTCAGTGGGGGTGAAGCGCAGGTAGGTGTCACGCCCCGGCAGCATGTCCTGCTTCACGCGCATAGCCGGAATCCAGAAGGCATGAATCACGTCTGTAGCGCTCATTTCCAGGCGAACCGGACGGCCTACATAGGTACGCAATACCGTGTCGTTGACTACTTCGCCAGTTGCCTCATCTTCGTATTCGAAGGCGAAGGCGTAGCGCTGTGCGCTGGCATGTACCACGAGTTCGTTATCCTGCGGCGCACGCGTCTGCACGAAAACCGCATAGCTGGCAATCGTCAGGATAAAGACGAGAATCGTCGGAATCAACGTCCACACGAATTCCAGCGTGTAGTTACCGTGAATGTTGGGGCCGTCTTCGTTATCCCCTTCGCGGCGGCGGTAAAAAATCACTGCCCAGATAATCAACCCCTGTACCAGCAGGAAAACCATACCCCCGATGAACATCATCATGCGCATCAGCCCATCAATCTGCTGTGCCTGTGTCGATGCCTGCTCGCCCATCAGCCACGGCGTAATCATAGAGATAGCCGCCCCCCCGATGAACAGCAGCACCGTCACAATGACGACAGCCACTATCGTTTTGCCGCGTTGTGCAGCGGAACTAAAGTTCATATGTCTCTTACCCCGGTTACTCTGTTTTTCGCACTTTCCAGCACGTAAATGTGTTAAATATCAGTGTTTGTTGTGATGAATGCGACTTTGTTTGTACCATTTTACACAAAAGGCGTGGCACTGACAAGCAATTATAACCGTTACTGGAACAGTAATGGCTTATCATGTGGCGTTTATTTTCCTTGTGAGTGTGTGTCCGGTCTCATAATGCGCAGGTTTCATAGATGGGCAGAGCAGAAGCGTGATTGCGTAAATGTAGCAAATATGCACAAGCACATCCCTGTAGATCATCCGTTATCCGGGGTAGGGGCGGCAAAAATGCCGTCCGCCACCCGAGAAAGGCCCACGACGTTACGCCATATGTGCCATAAACCTACCCACAGAACTACATCAAGCCGATTTCTTTGAGCGATTCCTCAACGAGGCCGCCAATTTGCGTCGGGTTGCTGGCGACTTTTACGCCCACAGCTTCCAGCGCCTTCATCTTACCGGCTGCGGTGCCGCTATTCCCGGAAACAATTGCACCGGCGTGGCCCATCCGCTTCCCTGGTGGGGCGGTCGTCCCGGCGATGTAACCCACAACCGGCTTCTTCACATTGTCCTTGATGTATTCAGCGGCTTCTTCTTCTGCACTGCCGCCGATCTCACCGATCATCACAATCGCTTTTGTGGCGTCGTCGGCCTCGAACGCAGAGAGCACGTCAATGAAATTTGTACCCGGTACCGGGTCACCGCCAATGCCCGCGCAGGTCGTCTGGCCGATGCCTGCCTGCGACAGTTCGAACAACGCCTGGTAAGCCAGCGTCCCGGAACGGCTGGTGACGCCCACAGGCCCGTCCATTGCCACATGCGCCGGGATAAAACCGATGTTCGTCTTTGCGCCCGGTGTGATGATGCCGGGGCAGTTGGGGCCAAGCACGCGCGTGTTCGGGAAGTTCAGCTTGATTTCCTGGTACATCGTAAGCTGGTCTTTCGCCGGAATGTGCTCGGTCACGCACACAATAAACTCAATACCGGCTTCGGCGGCTTCCATAACGGCAGCTTTGGCAAACTTTGCCGGGACAATCACAAACGAGGTATTGGCCCCGGCCTGTTCTATAGCGTCTTTTACGCCAGCGTAAATCGGGATGCCTTCAACATCTGTGCCAGCCTTACGCGGGTTGGTTCCAGCGACAACATTCGTGCCATAGGACTGGTTCAGCAGGCCATAATAGCGCCCGGTGCTGCCCGTAAGACCCTGCACCACGACTTTTGTTTTCTCATCTACCCAGATCGCCATCGTTACGCCTCCCCTGCGATTTCAACTGCGCGGCGGGCCGCGTCCAGCATGGTGTTTTCACGAATCAGTTTGCCGTCAAATTTGTTGCTGTTGATGGCCTCGTCCAGTATCGCGCGGCCTTCTTCGGCGTTGGTACCGTCCAGACGAACGACAACCGGCACCTTGAGATCTACGCGGCTCATGCCCTCCACAATGCCAGCGGCCACTTCTTCACCGCGTGTAATGCCGCCAAAAATGTTGATGAACACGGCTTTCACGTTCTCGTCACTGTTAATCACGGTCAGCGCGTTGGCTACGAGGTCAGCTTTTGCGCCGCCGCCCACGTCCAGAAAGTTTGCCGGGGAACCGCCCACTTCGGCCACCGTGTCCAGTGTGCTCATAGCGAGGCCCGCGCCATTTGCCATAATGCCCACGCTGCCTTCCAGCCCCACGTACTGCAACCCGAACTCAGCGGCCTGTGCCTCGCGCTCATCCAGGATGGGCGGTTTCTCGAATGCTTCCCACTCCGGGTGATTCACAGCAGCGGCACCGTCCAGGCTCACTTTTGCGTCCAGTGCGATCACCTTGCCGTCTTTCGTGACGACCAGCGGGTTAATCTCGGTCAGGTCGGCGTCACCGTCGTTGTAGGCACCGTACAGCTTTGTCACGATGTCTACCACCTGATCTTCCACGTCCGCGTTGAGCTTTGCAGCCTGTACCCATGCACGGGCGGTATCTTCGCTCATGCCTTCGACCGGGTTGACGTGAATTTTTGCAATAGCGTCCGGGTTTTCTTCTGCGACCGTTTCAATTTCCACGCCACCCTCTTTAGACAGCATCCCCAGGTCGAGCTTTGCAGAGCGATCCAGCGTAAAGGACACATAATATTCTTCGGCGATGTCCGCACCCTTTTCAATCCACAGCGTATGAACCGTGTGCCCCTTGATGTCCATGTCGAGGATGCGCTCTGCGGCGGCTTTGCACTCGTCGGCGTCGTTCACCACGGCGATACCACCCGCTTTGCCACGTCCGCCGACCTGCACCTGTGCTTTTACCGCCACCGGGTAACCGATTTCATCGGCAACCTTCACAGCTTCATCCACGGCTTTTGCCATGCCCCCCGGCACAGTCGGAATATCGTACCGCTGGAAAAATTGCTTTCCCTGATATTCGAATAAATCCAATGTGTAGTCTCCTCATCATGTCTTTAACAACGGCCACCAATACTACCGCCGTTTGTGCAAACTTTCACCCTGTGTTTGATCTGTGCTTATCGCTTCAGCGGCATTAACTCGAACATATCCAGTTCGTGGGTGTAACAGCGGGCAACTGCGCCATCTTCCGCCAGCGCGAACTCCCAGCGATAGGGAAAACTTGTGCCATTGGCGTAGATTTTCCAGAAGCGCACCTCACGCTCCCCGATGACGTGAATCTCCTCATCTACCTGCTGCTCTACCTTGAATTGCAGCCGGTACACCGCGTCCTCGTCCACCGGGACGCTATCCGGCACGACGAATTGAATCACATCTTCTGGCACATCCTCCACATAAGCAGCAAATGGGTGATCCTGACGCACGATGGCCATATACTTCTCGTGCATCGCTTCACTTTCCAGCAACTCGAACAGGTAGCCGTCACGCCCCGCAAGGCCAAGCGGCACAAAATGAATCCAGACAGTTTCCGGCATATGGAGGTGTGCAGGTGCTTCAATTTCGAGGTACAGGCGGGCCGCTTTGATGCGCTGTGGGTCGCTCTTGCCACTGACAGGCGCACTGCCTCCCGCTGAGGGGCTGCGGTCTTTGCTGTGCCGCCCCACCGGGAGATTACCGGCTGCCAGCAGTCCACGCCGGAAGGTACCGATGCGGTTATCGGTTTTTTCCCGGTAGGTGGCTTGCTCTTTTTGCAGTTCTCCGGTGACGCGTTCGCGCTCGGCAGCATTGCGTTTGCGAGTTTCTTCCAGTTCAGCTTTCTGTAGTTCTGTGAGTTCATCAGTACCAGACAATCTGGTCACAATGGCAAACCACATCAGTCCAAGATAAGCAGGGATACCGCAAACACATCCGATTATTCCCCACAAAGCCTCGCCAATTTCCTGTAAGTCCCGCATCGACATTGCCGTGTCCCTCAGCTAAACCTACTTACATGCAAAGTGTAATAGACAATCTGTGAACGCAGTCCCCTCAGATTGCGGGGTTAACCACCTGCATGAACCTTTAAGCCATATACACATCCAGCAGCGCCACATCCCCCGGAGCGATGCCCCGCTGCATAAAGTAGTGTGGCCCCACATCCGGTACCATGTATTCGTCACCGATAATCACAAAATCGTATTTGGCGTAGAAGTCCCTCGCCGTTATCCGCGCATCGCACCACAGGAACGCGCCCTCGTGTTCGGCCACATGCCCGATGCACACCTTCAACATCGCAGCACCCACACCATGCCCCTGTGCGTCGTCGGTCACGGCCATCCCGCGCAAACGAAACGCGCTCATCTCGTCCGGGAAGGGGTGGACTGCCGGGACGCCCTTACTGACGTTGGGCGGCTGGCACATCACAGTAGCAATGCCGATGTGCTTCTCCCCTGCGAATGCGCCAACATGTAGCGTATCCGGCTGTAAGTCACCGTTGTACAGCAGCCGGTCAAGCGGCACGCCCTGGCGCAATAGCTGCTGCCGAAGTGGGCGTGTATCTTCTGCGGAGATGCGTTTTACCGTAAATTCCATGTGGGTGTCCATTCGTATTAGAGGTTATCGGGCTGCCACGACACGCTACGGGCATCCACACCGGGAAGGCAGCGCGTGCGGCGATTGTCGGGGTTTACAAAACACAGGGATGGCGTGTTATTCTGCGCATTGTAGCGATATGCAACGAATTCGCCGTCCGGTGACCAGCCCAGCGTATCAGGGAAAATGTTCTGGCCGCCCGTTGCCAGCAGCGTGATGTCGCCGGTGGTTCGATGTAATAGATACAGGTTGGTGCCGGGGGCTGTACGGCTGCGCAGGCTGCCATTCAGCGGCTGCCCGATAAACACAATATGCTCCCCATCTGGCGAGAACAGCGGCTGCCGGATGCCCGTCAGGTCAATCACATACGGAACAATCGGCTCATCTTCATCCAGCGGCTGCACAAAAATGGTATCCACCACAAAGCGGTTAAAACAGTCACGCGGCCCCACATAAGCAAACGCCTCGCCATCTGGTGCCCATGCCGGAAAAGACGTTCCCGGCGGCGACTGCGCGACAATCTCCCCGTAGGGCAGCGCGGTGACAAAAACGTTGGTGCGCGTCGTATCCACAAACATCAGGTGTGTGCCATCCGGCGACCACTGCGGGAACAACCCGAACAGAATCTGGTTTTCACTTTGCTCGGTGAAGTTGCGGCGCTCGCCCGTTTCCAGATTAATGGTGAATACATCGAACTGCGAGAGTACCGGGTTGGTCAGGAAGCCGTAGGCAATCGCCGTGCCATCCGGCGACCATGCCGGGGTGGTATGGTCTGCGCTGGTGCGGGTGATCTGTTCGCGTTCGCGGCCATACACATCCATCACAAATAGTTCCTGGTTGCCACCCGTGATAGCCGTGTAGACAATCTGAGTGCCATCTGGCGACCACGCCGGGAAGTTCTCGTCCTGTGTGGGGGTGTTCGTCATGTTTACCATGCGTCCGGCGGCATCGGCAAAGTAAATATCCGTCTGGCCGTTGGTCTGCTGCGTGAACATCACCATATTCCACAGGTCAAATACCGCACCAACAGTCATCGCAGCACCACACAGTACGCCCATCGCCAGCACCAT
>JBCCQC010000047.1:0-12977 GCA_039024535.1 Chloroflexota bacterium | reverse complement strand
TCATTGTTAGGCCTGAATTGCGAAATGGGCAGATTACGCAGAAGTATGTGGAATTGGTTGACTTACACGGAGGTGGTGATGCACAGGAGTTGTTTGCTCTAAATTCAAATACTTCTGTTGTGATGCGTGGTTTTCTGAGAAACGATGGGTTTGCCGTTCACACCAGTGGAAGCACTGAGTCTGTCTATATAGTTGACGCGGAAAATGCAACTTATGTTGAGATTGCAGCACCAGTGCTAGCAGATGAAGATTGGCCCCGAATTCTTTTCTCACCGGACAGAGAAGAAGTCATTATCTGTTGTCGAAGCGTGTATTCGGTGAATATTAAAATCTATTCGACCAGACTGATTCACAATGCAGCACTCCCATATGATCTGCCAGTGATTGATAGAATACGATGGTTCACATGGGACGATTGATAGCATTGTCCCCCACGCCTCCCCCTTTTACCCCCTCCTGACCCATATAACGAACTATTTCCCCATTGTCCCCCTCAGAAAGTGGTCAATTGTCCATGTGCGGGACGCAAGAAACACGTTATTGTCATATCAATAGTCAAAGCTACCGATCATGGAC
The DNA here is from genome assembly GCA_039024535.1 of Chloroflexota bacterium. GTDB lineage: Bacteria > Chloroflexota > Anaerolineae > Aggregatilineales > Phototrophicaceae > DAOTTY01. The sequence goes on along the minus strand of JBCCQC010000047.1, from coordinate 12,401 downwards.
GCAATCTCATGGGACTGTCACTGAACATCAATCGCCGTGCGGGTCAGCCGCTCTATCGTCAGATCGCCGAGCAGATCCGAACCCAGATCCGCGAAGGCCGCCTGCCGGTGGGCACCAAACTGCCTCCCATCCGCACCCTGGCCGCTGATTTCGGTGTCACCCGCCCCACAGTTGAGAGCGCTTACGACGAATTACGGGCCGATGGCTGGGTAGAAACCACCGTCGGGCGTGGCACATTCGTCGCGCGGGAAGGCGCCGCCGATGAGGTCATCCAGTCACTTGGCTTTAACATGACGCCGAATGGCCTGCTGCTGGATATGCCGCGTATTGAATCGGTCGCCACGCTGCGCTCTATGGCGTATGCTGAGCCGGATCTGAACCTGTTCCCGCTGGATGATATGCTGGGCACGATGAACCACATGCGCCGCGCCGATGCAGTGGATATTCTGCGCTATGCCCCCACGCATGGCGACGCCGACCTGCGTATTGAACTGGTGGGCCTGCTGCGCGACCGTGGCATGGAAACCGTCCCGGAGAACATCGTCGTCACAACCGGGGCCACACAGGGCCTCTCGCTGGTGATGCAGGCGCTGACCAACCGTGGCGATACGGTGGTGGTAGAAGAACCCACGCACATCTGCCTGCTCAATGCCATTAAAGCATTCGGGCTGAACCCGGTGGGTGTGCCGATGGATGACGACGGCGCACAGATAGACAAACTGGAGCGCATCTTCACGCAGTACCGGCCACGGGTGTTCTACACCGTGCCCAACTTCCACAACCCGACCGGCGCTGTCATGAGCGACTATCGGCGTGAGAAGCTGCTGGCGCTGGCAAAGCAGTACGGCGTCATCATCGTGGAAGACGATGTGTATGGCGTCCTCTCCTACGATGGCCCGCCACCCCCGTCGCTCAAGTCGATGGATACTGACGATGTGGTGGTCTACGTCAGCAGCGCCAGCAAAACGCTCGCCAATGGCATCCGGTTTGGGTACATGGTCGCACCAGAGCCGCTCCATGAGCATATTCTACGGCTCAAGTACGGCACAGACATCTGTACGCCTATGTTCACGCAGCGCATCTTTCTGCAAATCATCCGCAGCGGGCGCTACCGCAGCCACCTCAAGCGGGTGGTGCCGCTCTATACCGAGCGCCGCGATGCTGCCCTGCGTGCCCTGCGAACCCACATGCCCGTCGGGGCTACATGGACGACCCCCGCTGGCGGCCTGAGTGTGTGGATTACGCTGCCAGATGGTGTGGATAGTGCCACGGTGCATCGTGGGGCCATGCGGCGTGGATTTGCGTTTACACCGGGCGATGCCTTCTTCGTGACACACAAGCCGAACGCTCACATTCGTATCTGCTTCGGGGCACACAGCCCGTATGTCATCGAAGAAGCACTGCGGGTGCTGGCACAGGTCGTGCGCGACGAACTGGCCGCCGGAAAAACACCCCTGTACATCCCGCCGCGTTAGCACGGCCCGGTTTTCACCTCGTTTGCGGGCAGGCAACTGCCCCACCAGACAATTGAATTGACGTGACAACATCGTGGGGCATGGCGTGCCATGCTCCTACCCGGAATTGTTCTATACACGTCTCAACATTGTGTAATCACCACGTTTCGGCGTGGATAATTGCAGTTTTCAATCACTTATATACACAGGGAGAGCTACATCATGGCAAAAGAAACGCCGCTTGTTCTGCACATCTCGGAGTTCGAACCCTCACCTGCCGTAGACAGCGCCGTGCGCAGCATCAACGGTACGGTGGAATATGCACATGATTTACAAACGGCACTGGGGGCTTACATCGCCTATATGCCAGATATTGTCGTTGTAGAAGCGCCGATGGGGTCGTGGCTGGGGCAGGAATCACTCTATCATCTGGATAGCATCGAGGCTCGTCCGCTGGTCATCCTGACAGACCGGCGTGACCTGTGGGATACCGAAGTCGTGAACGGAGTCTACATCCGTCCGATGGATGTGAGCGGCACGGCACTGATCGCCACACTCACCCGTGCCATCGGCACCCACCTTACGTGGTAAGTTGTCTGGCTGATACCGCATGGTGTCTCCATAATCGGTGTGCCGAATACATGGAGACACCCCTTGCCCTACCAGGACACATCAAAAGTGCAGGTGTCAGCACCCAGCTTACGGTTTGGTGTATCCGGGGTGCGCATGACAGAGAACAGCCCACTGTCTACCGGGCGGTACTTTTGCACCAGCCGGTAGATGATGCCATATTCCAGATCGCTGGGATACGGCGTGTGGCACACAATTTGCAGTGACCGATCACCTGTCCATGTCGTATGGAAGCCGCCCACATCCGGGCCACGGTGGTTGTGCCTGTAACCGTTGTCCAGCAGTGTGAGCGCATCGCCCACGGTTTTGACGGGCACACCATATTCCACCCGGTCGGGGATTTTCATGCCGATGGCAACAAAATCCATCGTGTTATTAATGTCTTCCAGCAGGGCGAGGTCTGCTGGCTGGCTGTACCAGTTCTCGGGTTCCAGCTTCGCCAGACCATGTTTTGCCAGCAATGGGTCGATGTTCCGATATTGCGTTGCCTCTATCGTAACCATAATAGCCCGGCCCAGCGTCTGGTTTTCTGGATGAAACGCTTCAAATTCTGCCATGTATTCTCTCTCCTCCACGCATCATGCTTTCCCGCTCCCGGTTATGTATCTCCCGGAAGTGAGAACTTTTGCTGTAGCGTCATTACGCAACATAACTTAATTTTTATACAAATCATTGGACTATGTCAACCGGCCATTCACAAATTTCACAAAATATTTGGAGAGTCAAACAAACGTAAAGAAAGGTAAATACAAAACGCCATGCATCGTAGCGACGCATGGCGCAGGGAGGCGTAGATTTGCCGATAGAGGCGGCGTCAGGCTTTTGTGCCGCTGTAAACAAGGCTCATGTAGGAGAGGTTCTGCGGCGGCATCAGCGATTGCACATGTACCTGTGCGGCACCTGCATCCAGCAGAGTTTGCCGTACAAATGCCGTTGGCATCGGCTTGAAGTTCCAGCGCAGGCTGAGCATGGTAGTAATGGGGCACCGCCGCGTTGCCACGATGACGAACGGTTGTCCCGGCTTCAGCACACGCAGCATCTCACGGAAACCCGGCCCCGGCTGTGGCATATGCTCCAGCGCGTGTGCGCTGATGACCATATCGAACGTGTTATCGTTGTAAGGCAGGTCAGCAAGGTTCGCCACGCGGAAGTCCCCCGCCACACCCAGATTATCCTGCGCAACCTGCAACATCGCGTCGGAAATATCCACGCCGTGCCAGTGTGAAACGGGTTTTGCGTGCATCAACCCGGCGGCCAGTTCCCCGGTGCCGATGCCACCATCCAGCACAGCGGGTACGTCCGGCAGCGTCGCCAGTGTGCCATCGGCGCAGAGGCGTGTGAACAGGCTGCGATAGGCTTGCAGATACCCCATCCGGTCAATTGAGCGGCTCCAGCGTGAGGCGGCATCGTCGTACATTCCCGCGAGTGTGTTTTCATCGAAGAAGACGCGCTCTACAGACAGCCGCCAGTTCAAAAACGTGATTTCCATTGTGGTTTTCCCCTTTTTCTATTACTTGCTCAAGCAAGTATTTGATTTACAAAATCAAACCTCAGGTCTTGTTCTATGTTGTGGGTGCAACTTGTTGCGCCCCTGCGGTGTGGTTAAATCGAAACTACATCCGGGTCATGTTGTCGTGTGGTTCGTGCGTCATATCCTCAATCAGGTTATCTTCCACACGGTGCAACAACTCCACGAACCGCTCCAGTTCATCTTCTGGGATGCCGGAGAAAATCCGTTTGCGCGTCTCTACCACCAGTGGTAGCAGGTGCGCCATCAGTGCCTCGCCTTTTGCCGTCAGGCTTACCAGCTTCCGCCGCCGGTCGGTCTCATCCGTGATGCGCTCTACATAGCCATACTGTATCAGCGCACGCACCAGCCGTGTGATGTTCGGCTCGTCGTTTAATACCGGGTCGGTCAGCGCATTCTGTGGCAGGCCGGGCCGCTCCCACAGCTTGAACAGGATAATCCACTGCTCCGGGCTGATGGGTGCCCCCGCGCTTTCCAGAAATTTATCCAGATGGAAGCGCAGCAACCGCGACGTCCGCAGCATCACATAGGCTGTGGCATTGTCCAGACTGCTGGTGTCATCGTGGCGGTTCATCAAAAATTCCTTGCTCAGGCAACTAATTACAGGATACGCGCATTCTTGTGTCGTGTCAAGCACCTTTCCCCATTTCCCGGCAGACGGTATTATTAAGCGCCTATCCATAAATTCACGGTAGGGGCGCAAGATAACGTGATTATATGTTTTTGTCGTTCGGACACGCAGAAGCGTATCCCTACAGGTCAACACAGTTTTGTAGGGACGGCATTTTTGCCGTCCGCCGCTTATAGAAAACCTGACGACAGTGTTATGTTCTGCTACCAGCGTGCTGCGCCCACACAGTGCATTTTATTTTTCGGATAGGCTATAAATCCATTCATTCAGCACCGAAATTGATAGCCACCATGTCAAAATTACTCGAAGTCACCGATTTACACGCCAGCTACGGGGCCATCCGTGCGCTGCGCGGCATTTCCTTTTCCGTGGACGCCGGGCAAGTGGTCACGTTGATTGGCGCGAACGGCGCTGGCAAAAGTACCACGCTCAACACACTCAGCGGGTTCATCAAGCCAACCGGGGGCCGCGTGATGTTTAACGGCGCGGACATTACCGCAAAACGCCCGGATCGCATCACGGCGGCGGGGCTGGTGCAGGTGCCGGAAGGCCGCCAGATTATTGCCAACATGAGCGTGATGGAAAATTTGCAGATGGGCGGCTACCTGATGCGGGGCCGTGAGCGCGAACAAAAAGAAATCCAGCAAATTTTCGAGCGGTTCCCGCGCCTGGGTGAACGCCATGACCAGAAAGCGGGGTCACTCAGTGGCGGCGAACAGCAAATGCTGGCGATTGGCCGCGCACTGATGGCCCACCCCACGCTGGTTATGCTGGATGAGCCGAGCATGGGCCTTGCCCCGCTGCTGGTGAACGATGTGTTCGACATCATCCGCGAGATTAAAGCCGCCGGGACGCCGATTTTGCTGGTGGAGCAGAACGCCCGCAAAGCGCTGCAAATCGCAGACTATGCCTATGTGCTGGAGCGCGGCAGCATCACGCACCACGGGCCAGCGGCAGAACTCCGCGAGGACAACCGCATCGTGGAATCGTACCTGGGTTAATTGCACGCAAATATAAATCATGTTATACCAGCCACACTGACCGGGACGGGGACAAGAGGCGGGTATGTTTAACAGCAGCGAACGCATGTGTTTTATTATCGGGCCGATGAAAGATAAGCGGCTTGTCCGCCTGAAAGATGAGGTGGTAAAACCACTGCTGGATGAACTGGGCGAGGCAGACGGCATCCGGTATAACGTGCTTACCCCGTTTGATACCGGCGGCGACCACATCATGAAAGATGTGATCTATGCGATTGACCGTGCTGACATCATCGTGGCCGACCTGAGCACACAGAACCCGAACGTGTTCTATGAACTGGGCATCTGCCACTCGCTGGGCAAGCCGACGATTAACGTAGCACATGATGCCCCGTTTGACATCAGCGCCTATCGCTACTATGCCATCGACATTGGCACCGACGCAGAACACGAGCAGCGCTCCCCGGCGATGCAGGAAGCCGCCTACAACGACGCCAGAAAAGCCCTGCGGGAGCCGATGGAAAAAGCTCACCGCGATGTGGACTGGGCACGGTTCGAAAACCCGGTGATTGACTTCTACCGTGCGCCCATCACGTTTATCTCCCCGGCGTACTCTCTGGCGCAGGGCTACTACACGAACTTTGTACGCCCTGTTGTTCAGTCGATTATTGAGCGCAAGGGCAGTGGCCGCTATATCTACGATATTGGCATCAGCACCGATGACAGACCCGAACCCCGCGAACTGGCCGAGGCCCACCTGCTGGAAGATGACATCCGGGAAAAGCTGGTGCTGAATATCATCATCCCGGAGCAAATTACCTACTCGCAGAACAACTACGTGGGCAAACTGCTGTATCGCATTCCCAGCGCGGTTGTCGAAACGCGCCGCCGCACCATGTCCTGCTACTATCGCACCGCCGCTGATGGCACACAGCCGGCCCTCGTCGATATTCCGACGACGATACGCGCCATGCGCGATGCTGTTGACCGCCGGATGCGCAACAAAAACCCCTCGCAGGATGACCCGGAGTGGCGGCGCGTGGAAAAACAGGAAGTTGAGCGCTTCATCCTGAATTTGCAGTTGCTCATCGAAAAGCACGAAAGCAACCCGGAGTTTAAAGAGCACATCAACATCCTGCGCTACAACCCGCTGGAACCCGGTGATATGCAATGGCTGCACGAGATTATGACCGGCGCAGGGTAGGCGTCTATTGCAACGCGCCTGAATATCCGCTACAAACAGGACAGGTCATCATCCGGTCTATCTGATGAGCAGAGAACACAGAAAGGAACTCCTATGAAACGCCTGTTTACCCTGTTACTGCTGGTTTTACTGGCAACAGCGGCCCCTGGTGCCAACGCCCAGGATGAATTTACACTTATTGACGCGCTGGAACGCGACCCCGACCAGCGCTTTACCGCCCTGCTGACGGCCCTCGAAACCGCCGGACTGACGGCCCTGCTGGAAAGCGGCGAGTTCACGCTGCTGGCCCCCACTAACGGCACCTTCCGCACGCTGGCCGTAGAACTGGATATGACCGAAGATGAACTGCTGGCCGATGCCGAACTACTGAGTGCCGTACTGCCCTATCACGTACTCAGTGGGCGCGTGAGCTTCGCAGACTTCGAGGAAATCGCGTCACAGCGCAACGACGGCCAGGCAACCGTGCGTGCCCTCAGCGGCGACCGCATCCGCCTTGAAGTGGACGCCAATGCAGACAGCGCCATCATCAACTTCGGCGAAGCGTCGTTCATCGAACTCGATTTACAGTCGGATAACGGCATCATCCACGTCATCAACAATGTGCTCATCCCCGGTGATATTGAAGTTCTCTCCAGTGGCGAAGTTGTGCTGGAAAGCAGCAGCGACGAACCAGAAATCGCCGGGACGGAAGAAGCCCTGTTCACCGAAGACATACTGGAAGGCACCATTGGCGAAATCCTTGCCGAAAATGACGAACTCAGCCTGATGCAGGCCGCCCTCGCAGAAGATGCATTCTTCGCAGACCTGCTGAACGACCCGGAACGCGAGTGGACGCTGTTTGTACCCACAGATGAGGCGTTCGGCAAGGCAGCGGTTTCTGCCGGGTTAACCCGCGAAGACCTGATTGACAGCCCGCTGCTGGACGAAATTTTGCTCTATCATCTGTTTAGCGATGTACGCACGGTGGAAGATCTTGCCGAAGTGAGCGGGGATTTTGTAGCAACCCAACTGGAAGGCGGTGCAGTGCTGTTTGTGGTTATCGGGGAAGATGACGACGCCAGCGTTACACTGAACGGCGTTGTTGAGGTTATCCAGGCAGACATTATCGCAGACAACGGCGTCATCCACGTGATCGATAACGTCCTGCTGCCAATCGAGGCGCTGGAGGCATTCGGCCTGCAATAGGCTGGCACATACCGGCTGCCGGTTATGACATCGGTAGCCGCACAATAAACTTTGTGCCCAGTTCCGGCGCACTTTCGAACTGAATTTCCCCGCCCAGTGCATCCACAGCCTACTTCACGATTGCAAGGCCAAGGCCAGTTCCACTGATCTGGCCCACATTACTTGCCCGATGAAAGAGTTCAAAGAGACGTGGGTGGTCTTCCGGCGGGATGCCAATGCCTTCATCTTCAACCATCACAGTCAGCGTTTGGCCTTCACAGTGATAGCGACACACGGCTGCGTGATGGGGGGAAGAGTATTTAATGGCGTTGGAGAACAGATTCTGGAATATATGCTGGAGTAAATTACTATCGGACTCTATCTCTGTGCAGCTTCCCTCGTTCACGATGATTCTGGGAGGGGTTTGCATGGGGTAAGCAACTTCCACCTCCTCCCACAGTTGATCAAAGAAATCTGGCAGAAAAATTCGTTCTTTCTGCACAGTAAACCCCGCAACATGGCTGCGGTTGATGAAAGTAGCATCCGTAATCATCGAGTCGAGCCGTTTGATCTGTCTTTCAATTTTTTTCAGGCGCGGGTTGAGGTCTTCGAGGCCCAGCTTTTCCAGCCGTTTTTGGAGAATACTGGAAGATGACATGATAACCGTCATCGGTGTACGGAACTCGTGCGAGACCATTGAGATAAACGCAGCCTGAATCTGGTTCAGTTCCCGTTCGCGGCGGATGGCGTTTGCCATATCGTTTTCTGCCTGCTGGCGGCTGGTGTAGTCTTCGATTGTGAAAACAATGCGGGTAACCTCGTCTGTATCGTCCAGCAGCGGTGCTCCGTTGATGGCAAGATAAATGCGGGTGCCGTCTGGCTTTTCAATCGCATGACGGACATCCCACACTGGCTGCTTCGATTCCATAATCTGGACAAAGGGCAATAACTTCTCTGGGAAGGGGTTTCCATCGTAATCAGTGATTTTCCACTCTGGCGCGTTGTAGCTCAGGTCTCCCTGAGTTGACCTCACCATACCCAGCAGACGCTCGGCCCGTTTATTCACGAAAGACACCCTGCCTCTTGAATCGGCAACAGTAATAGCCGAAGGACTGGTTTGAATGATCGAGTCCAGCAGGTCGCGCTCGTTCTGTAATTCTGTACGGTATCGAATTTCATCGGTAACATCGCGTGAAACAGTCACCAGACCGTTTATATTCCCCTCATTGTCAAGAATCGGGTTGTTCAGCGTTTCCAGCCAGACGTAATGCCCCGCCTTGTGACGATGCCGATACGCGACCCTGCCAGGCGGTTTGCCTGTCTCCATTGCTTTCTGATGGTTAGCACTGATAGCCTCAAGATCATCCGGGTGAAAGTAATCGTAAGGGCTGGTGCCAACAAGTTCTTCCGGTGTGCGTCCACTGATGCGTATAGACGAGGGACTGGCATACATGAAGGTGCCATCAGACCGATGCAGACATACCATGTCAGTGACGTTTTCTGCCACTACCCGGAACACTTCCGCATTACGCTGCAATTCCTCTATCGTGGCAACATGCTCGGTCATATCACGTAGAATCGCCGCAAAGCATAGGCGACCGTCACTGTAAAACTTCGAGATAGATACTTGTACAGGGAACTGCTCACCGCTTTTCCGCTTTCCAAACACCTGACGCTGTCGAGCCATCTGCATGGCCGGGATTTCTGATTGAGCGAAACCCGACACATGTTGACGATGTATGGCCGCAGTGCCATCGGGCAGCAGCACATCCAGCGTCTGCCCGAACACCTCAGCAAATTGGTAGCCAAAAATTTCCTCCGCGCCACGGTTAAAGCGCAAAATCGTATGATCTTCCGAGATTATAATAATGGCATCTTTAGCATGCTCCAGAAAAGCGAGGGGAGAATCTGTCTCTTCTGGCACGGGTCTGGCTTCATGCAGTAGCTTTTCGAGTAGACCCTCTGCTGTGAGGCCCTGCTGTGAGGCAGCGCTATCCAGTCTTTGTAAAAGTTCAGGTTTAATCGCTATTACTGTCATAGTAAATTCCTGCATATGCCAGGTCATGTTTATGAAAGTATATGTAAAATCCCGAAAAATTTCTATTGTTTAATTAACGAATATTAAGCAAGTATCAATTTTTATGCTAGTGACCCCATAACGGTAACAGGGTCACTACAACGTACTCAAGACCCGGCAGGCTCCTCCGTTGCAGCAGCCTGTGGCTGGCACGCCTCCGCTGTAGAGAACCCACCGGGGAACGCCCCGGCACCCAGCAGGCCGCACACCTCTGCCTCAATCTCTGTCAGCGTCGCCACCACATCATCGGCCCGTTCAAGCTGGCGGCCCCACCCGCGCAACTGCCCGGTAAAAATTTGCTTATCGTCGTTCAGTTCCGGGTCAGATGCCCACTCGTGGCCCACAGTGCGCCCCACGGCCCACATCCGGTTACGCACCACGCCCTGCTGCGCTGCTGGCACCTGTGCGGCTACGTCTTCCGTCACGGTAAACCACTTCGGGTCACCCGGCAGGCAGAACCCCGGCACACCCGCACACTCGCCCGTCCAGTAGCGGCCATACCACAACCGGTGCGCCTCGTGGTCAAACGTCAGGTCAACATACGGGTCAAATTCAGTCGGGCAGCCGGTATCATCAGCCCCCGTCGCACCGGGTATCGCGCCATCGCACAGGTCATCGTCGTTAGGCACGCCGTCGCCGTCGATGTCGGCAGGGTCGGCAGGTTCTTCCGTGGCTGTCACAGGTTCTTCGGTGGCCTGCTGTGGCAGCGGCAGTGTGAATGCGCTCACCATCAGCACGGGGATGAGCAGGGAAAACAGGGTTTGCATGGGTTTCTCCTCAGTATCGTTGTTTTTCCTGTTCACTATACGCGCAATACGCCGCCGTGGATGTAAAGCGGCGTACATTTTAATGTTTACCGGTGTGGTGCGCCCCGGGCAGGGATGGGTACACTGGGGGCCGATATTAACGCAGGGGCAGCACACAACCGTCACCCCATCACGGAAAAGGGACATCTCATGCTTACACTGGCTGATATACGCGCCGCGCAGGATCTCATTGCACCACACCTTACCCCCACCCCGCTGGAACTGGCACCCGAATTGGGCCAGAACGTCTACCTGAAACTGGAAAACGCTAACCTCACTCACTCTTTCAAGATACGCGGTGCGCTCAATGCGGCGCTCGCACTGGACGCCCCCGCCCGTGCCCGTGGACTGGTGGCAGCATCATCTGGCAACCACGCACAGGGGCTGGCCTATGCTGCAAAACTGGTCGGCGCTCCGGCGAAAATCTACATGCCACAGGGCACACCCGCCCGCAAGGTGAATGGCGTGCGTCGCTACGGTGCAGAGCCGGTGATTTTCGGGGCGACGTATGATGAAGCTGAAGCAGAAGCCCGCCGCGTAGAACGCGACGAGGGGCGCACCTTTGTTTCTGCCTACAATGACCCATTCGTGGCGGCAGGGCAGGGCACCATCGGCATGGAGATACTGGCACAGTTGCCACAGGTGCAGCGCGTACTCGTCTGTGTGAGTGGCGGCGGGCTGATTGCGGGGATTGCAGCGGCACTCAAGCTGACGAACGCGGACATTGAAGTGATTGGCGTGGGCGCGGCAGTCACCCCGGCCATGTATAACATTTTTCACGGCACAGATTTACCCCTCAGTTACGACACACTGGCAGAGGCGCTGCTGGGTGATGTGGAAAGCGGCAGCATGACCATCCCGGAGGTGCAAACCCACGTAGATGACATTGTAAGTGTGAGCGAGGACGCTATTGCCGGGGCGATGCGCTGGAGTGTATTGCACGCTGGCTGGGTGGTGGAAGGCGGCGGTACGGTGGGTATTGCAGCCGTGCGCAGTGGCGCGGTCACGCTGGATGAACGGCCCACAGCGATCGTCGTCAGTGGCGGCAATGTAGACGCGGAGACGTTGCAGCGCGTGCTGTGCGAGAAATAAAAAACTCTTCACAAACCTTGACCGATTCCAGCATGTGAACTATACTACCGAAATACTGTAATATAGCGTAATGTGAGATTGAAAACGCAATGTCCTACCCTTATCGCTACGCCTCCGGCATCGAAATCATCGGCGCAACTGCCAGCGCGATATTTAACCACACGCAGAGCAACGAAGTAATGGATTCACTCCGTGAGCACGGTGTCGATCATCTACAACCCGATGCCTACTATCCGGTAGACAGGTTTATAGATGTCTTTGCAGACTGGTACCGTACCGGCGACAACCTGATGATGAACCTCGTTAGCGTGGGCATGGCCGTGATTGAAAACGCGGAACTCCCGCCCGATGTGGAAGACTGGCCGCTGATGCAGCAGCTTGCCCTCCCGAAGATTCTCCACGAGATGAGCCACCGTCCTGCACAGCCAGGTCAGATCGACATGGAAATCGTCAGCGATGCCCACATCATCTTCACGGAAAACACCGTCTGGCCTGATGACGTAATCTATGGGCTGATCTACGGCGTGGCGCAGCACTTCCTCGCACGGGGCTATCACTTCTATGCGGAGTACGATGAGACGGTTCCTCGCATGGAAGACGGTGGCGACCAGACCGTCATTCATCTGCACATCGAACCACGCTAGCACCCCATCTCACCGGGCGGCAGGGCCGCCCGGTGAGATGGGGTGCTAGCGTGGTTCGATGTGCAGATGAATGACGGTGCGGTCGCCACCGTCTTCCATGTGAGGAATCGTCTCATCGTACTCTACATAGAAGTGATAGTCCGGTGCGAGGAAGTGCTGCGCCACGCCGTAGATCAGCCCATAGATTACGT
>JBCCQC010000046.1:0-13148 GCA_039024535.1 Chloroflexota bacterium | reverse complement strand
TTTCGTAGTAGACAGTATCGTTGGAGAGTCCTGCGAGTTCATAGCCGGGGTCATAGCGCTCGGTGCCGCCAGAGAAAATGTAGCGAATACCGAGCATATCCAGCACGGGGTGGCCGGGGTTGTAGCCGCCACGCCCTACAAATGCCACATACGACTGAATTTCAAGCGGGTCGTAGCCCAGCACGTGATGGTGCCCGGTGATGCTGGCGTTGTTTACCGCGTTGCGCCAGTAATCACCCTCCGGCGCGAAGCCAATCACACGCTCCCCCGGCGGGATGCTGCTTGCCACGGCACCGTCCCAGATGGGTGTATCGGTTACGTCAGCGGTGATAATCACCGGCAAAGACACCCGCCATACATCCCACGTGAGCAGCAGCAGGGCCAGCACCACTGCCGCGTTTAAACGCTCTTTTTGCGCGAAAAGTCGCAGCACGCCCCATGTTCCCAGTGCGGCCAGCCCCGCATAACCAAACACCCCCGCCGTCTGTGAGGCGCGTACCGGCATTACTTCCTGGTGGCTGGCACTGGCGAACCACCCACTGTAAAACGCGCTGGCGATGAACAACCCGGCCACGACATAGGGCATTGCCCGCAGGGCGGGGGCCAGCGTGAACTTGCGGCGGTCGTTGGTGGCGGTTTGCAGGTGTGTGAAAAACAATGCCGCCAGCCCTGCAAAACCGAGCGTGACGAAGTATAGAAAACGCGCGGGAGCACGGAAAAAGTCAAAGCCGGGGAGCCAGCGTACCAGCAGCGCGAACAATACGCCGTCTGCGCCCAGTGCCAGTACAATACCCAGCACGATCAGTGCCAGCCAGTATACTGTGCGCCGGTCGCCCATGCGCATGACGAGAAACAGCGCCACAATCGGGAGCAGGCCCACATAAATCGTCACTTCATGGATAAAATCTACGCCCCAGTACTGCGACGGGGGGCGCGTGGGGTTGCCGTAGAGGTAGGGCAGCACAATGGTGAGCAACTGGCGCGGCGGCAGGTGATACTGGTTGATGAAGGCGAGGGTGGTATCGGTGCGGTTGCTCTGTAACGTGAGTTCCAGTGTGGGCAATATGAGCGCGAGGCCGAGCACCAGCCCGAACGCGCCAATTACAGCCAGCCGCCAGAATGCGCCCCATGCTGCCGCTGCTTTTTGCTGTGCGCAGTAGGCGTGATAGCCCCACATCACCGCCGTGCCGATGCCCGCGTACAGTACCATCTGTGGGTGCCCGGCCAGCATTGCAACGCCCAGTGCAGCCGTTGCCGGGAGCAGTGACGCCAGTGTGCGTTTTTCCAGTGCGTAATGATAACCGGCGAGGATGAACGGGATCCACGCATAGACAGTGAGAATGGTGAAGTGCCCCGCGTAAATCCGCATGGCTGCCCACCCGCTCATGCTGTAGATGACAGCCGCCGCTAACGCCCCGGCATACGTCGCGCCGAAGCGCCGCATGAGCACCTGCATACCCCATGCGGCCAGTGCCACATGCAGGACGATTACAAAGCCCATCGCTGCCGGGATGGAAATATCCACGAGAATGTTGAGTGACCACACCAGCCACGTCCCCGGATAGAACACGGCGGCCTGCGGATTGCCTGCTACGGGGAAACCGGCGTATTGGCGCGGGTTCCACAGGGGAAGCTGGCCCTGTGCGACCTGCTCTGCGGAAAAGCTGTACAACGGGTAAAAGCCGCCGGTAAAATCTGTGCCGGAGAGGGCGTGGCCGGGTTGCTCCGGGATAAAGGCATGTTGCAGCAGCAGGACGGCGGCAACAAACAGAATCACCGGGGAAAGCCAGCGATGCCGGGAAAGTAACGTTTCCATCTAAAACCTGAGATAACAACGCAATCAGCGCGTCATTATAGGCCAGCGTCCCTGTTATGGCAGGGTGCGTCGCACGGCGTCCAGCATTTGCAGTGCGGTGAGGTTGCGCATGGTAAAGCCGTATTGTAGCCCCGCCTCCGTGAACTGTGCAGACCCGCCGTACTGATCCCACGGGGGGGCGTTGGGGTGAATGCCGTCTGATGAGATGCCGTTGGCTGGGAGTGGTGCCATTGCAGCGGCGTAGTTCCACAGGGGAATATTGTTGCGCTCTGCAAGCTGTGCAATGGCCGCGTTATAAGTTTCTACCTGCGCTTCGAAGCCCTCGCGCCACGGAATGGTACTCACCACAGGGATAACGCCAGATTCTACGGAAAGATCGACAATGCGCTGAAGGTTGGCTGTAAATTCGTCCACGCTGAGGTAGGTCAGGTCGTTGGTGCCCAGCATAATTAGCGCCACCGATGGCTGCGAATAGCGGTACTCACATTCCAGCGGACTTTCGCCGAGGTTACATGCGTCGGCTTTTGCCATATCGGGGTCAAGGATGGTGAGGGTGCCCCAGCCGTTGCCCGCTGCCAGCGATTGATTCTGAAACGAGTTGCCACGGCGCAGTTCGACGCTACTGTAGTGGTCAATGGTGCGGCGCAGGTCAGTGTGTGGGCCGAGGTCGTAGACGCCATCGCCGACAGGGGTGAGGTACTGCCCCGCTACTGTGATGCTATCCCCGACTTTGGAAAACACGTCGGGGCGGTTGCCCTGTGCAAGCCCCGCCCGGTAAATGGCGCGGATGTTGTTATTCACCCCTGTGCTGAACGCGCCTTCCGTCCCGGCGAACAGGTTCACCAGCAAAACAACAATCCCGATGATGACGATAACCAGCACGCCGGCCAGTACCCATACATAGCGTCGCATATTGCTCATTGTGGCAGTCGCTTACGGTCGGGGCGGTTCTGTGAGACGATTTCCATGATGCGATGATGCTCTGCAAAGACGACCAGCACATCGCCCACGCCCACCAGTACATCGCCATCCGGATGAACCTGCATGTTGTCGTCACGGCCATGCAGCACAATGTCCATGTTTTGCTCCTCCTGCAGGCGGTCGATGGTGGCGCCAGCAAAGATAGAACCGACTGCCACATCCAGCCGGATCATGCTGTATTCCATGCCGCCGATGGTGAGCGTTTGCGTGATTTCTATGCCTACAGCGGCCCCGGCAAAGGCCGGTGCAGAGAGATCTGATGAGGAGAGGGTGGCCTGCACGCCCATAAACTGGTTCAACTGCTCTGAAAACTGCGGATCGAACATACGCGCCACAATACGGATGTCGTGGTTCATGTGACGGGCACGCATGATGGCCTCCAGGTTCACATGGTCGTTTGATGTGGCTACAACCAGCGAGGCGGCCCGCCGGATCCCGGCTTTTTCCAGCACATCCGGCACACGGGCATCCCCGATGATGGATGGAACGCCAAGCGCATTCAGGCGTTTATCCAGTTCTTCACTAATTTCCTGATCGATGGCGACGACTTCAAAACCCATTGTCACCAGCGTGTACATCACGCGGCTGCCTACATGCCCCAGCCCGATGATGATAACGTGATTGCGATATGTGGATGCCACGGCTTCCTCCCATGCGTCCCGGCGGTTACTACGATTAAAGAACAGGCGGATAAAGTCAACTGCCCCCTGCCCGATGACGTAAATTGCCAGGATCGGCATCAGGTACCAGAACATGATGAGCGGCAGTTGATTGGGTACATCGTGGACGGGTTCCAGCACCATCAGCGCGGCCATCATCCACGGGTAGTCGAAGTAAGAATACTGCGCGGCCAGTTCTGGATTGTAAATTTCCAGCAGCTTACCGTAGGCCCAGCCGCCGCCCATCGTCGCAATGATGAATGCGACAATTGGCAGCCGGAATTCGGTCATGAGGGCGCGGGTATCGTGCCAGATGGCACGTACTGTGCGCAGGTAGCGGTCTTTGCGGGTGCGTCCGTAGGGGAGCACAATCTGTGAGTAGGGCATGGGATGGTTATTTTCAGGTTTGCAACATGTATTGCCTGTATTATAACGCGGGGTATATTCTGCATTCTATAAAATTTATTGAAAAACGCCCCGGTGCCCCTTGCGGCGTGTATGGAAGAAAGACGCGAGGGCGAATTTCCTGCTGGACGACCGTCCGGAACAGGGCCAACATAGAGAGTGGGGGGTGGCTGTGCAGTTGATGAATGGCGTGGGTATTCTACGGGCTTATGGTGTATGGTGAGGGCAACTGAACCCGTGATGTGAAAGGACAACGGCAATGCCAGCAGTCGGCGAAACCGCCCCTGATTTTGAACTGACCACACAGGACGGCGAGACCGTCAAACTGAGCGATTTGCGTGGTAAAAAGGTGATTCTGTTTGCTTACCCGCGTGCGGGTACCAGCGGTTGTACTACGCAGGCCTGCGGCTTCCGTGATGAATCCCCACGGCTGGAGGTGGCAAATGCAGTGGTGCTGGGCATCAGCGATGACGCGCCGGATAAGCTGAAAAAGTGGCACGAAAAAGAGCGTTTTAACTTCGATTTACTGTCTGACCCGGAGCATGAGGTGCTGGAAGCGTGGGGCGCATGGGGGGAAAAATCTATGTATGGCAAAAAGTATATGGGCACTGTTCGCTCTCACTGGGTGATTGATGAGAACGGGGTGATTGTGGACGAGCAGATTAAAGTTAGCCCGAAGAAAAGTATTGAACTGGCGATGAAAGCCGTCTCACTGGGGTAGACGGCATTTATGCCCGCAGGGTCAACGGTACATCGGCGGGCCGGGTAATCAGCGGGAGGGTGACGGAAAAGGTGCTGCCTGCATCCACCTCACTTTCCAGGCTCACACGCCCGCCCATCATTGTTGCGAGGTTGCGCACGATGGACAACCCGAGGCCAGTGCCGCCGTGTACGCGGGTGGTGGAGTTGTCGACCTGACGGAAGGCATCGAAAATATACCTGTGTGAGTGCTGCGGAATGCCGACGCCGGTATCCTGCACGCGGATGAGCCACTCTGATTTGACCTGCTGCAAGGTGACTGTTACGTCACCTTCGGCGGTAAATTTAATGGCGTTGCTGACGAGGTTGGACACAATTTGCTTGATGCGATTCGGGTCGCCGTACATTTCCAGCGGTAAGGCAGAATCTATGATGATGGTGAAGGACAGCCCGCGCTCCTGTGCTGCGAGTACATGCTCGTCGTGGATTTCTACGGCCAGTTTGCGTACCTCGAAGGGCAGCATTTCCAGCTTTAGCTTGCCAGATTCAATTCGAGATAGATCCAGCAGATCGTTAATCAGATTCAATAGCAGGTCACTGCTGCCGTTCACACGGTTGAGCATACGGCGGGTGTTCTCGTCAAAATCCCCGGCCAGCCCCTCCAACATCAGGTCACAGTACCCGATGATGGCATTTAAGGGGGTGCGTAGTTCATGTGAGATGGTGGATAGAAACTCTGACTTTAATCGGGAGCTTTCGAGGGCTTCTGCACGGGCTACGAGCAGTTCTTCGGTGCGTTTGTCGATTTTGTCTGCCATTGCGTTGAGCGTGCGGGCAAGGGCGTCAATTTCGTCATTGGATTGCCGGGGGAGGTTGATGCGCTGGTCGCGGTTGCCTATGCGGAATTGTTCAACGTAGGAGCGCAGGATGTTGAGGGGCATTACTACCCGCAGGAACATAAAACGCCCGGTGCTGGCGACCACCAGCAATACGGCTACGATCAACGTTGTTGTGAGCAGTATGGCGATATAGAGGCCAGACAATGCATTAGAGACGGGTTGCTCAATCACGAAGTGCCACGGTACCGAGTTTAACATCTCGGTTTCTACGAAAACACGGTCGCCGTTAAGCCCCCGGTAGATCTTCTGGCTGAACAGCAGCGGGCGGGAGGTGTCTGCGTCTGCGAGGTTGTATGAGGGCATGATTTTGCCCTCCTGTGACAGTGTGATGGTGGGGGCAACCAGCAAACGTCCGTCTGCGCTGGCAAGGTAGGCATAGCCGCCCTCCGGCAGCGATACCCCGCGTACCTCATCCCATAAACCGGATAGATCAATAGTGGCAATCATCGTACCGCTTATCGCGTTGCTATCCAGCCCACCACCGACCAGCGTACGGAAGTCGATCAACGGTAAGTTGTCGTCAGGGGTGTACACGTCTCCCCAGCCGGTGTTACCACCCTGCACGAGGGCCGCCTGTAAGACGGTTACATCTATGTGGCCCACACGCTGCCGCGCGTGCAGCACATTACCGTTTGCATCCAGCACGCCCACCTGCAAAACCGCCGGGTTGCGTTCCAGTATGTCTTGCAGCAGGGTATTTGGCATGATGGTGCGGTTGTAGGTGCTGGCGGTGACATTCAGGTCTGTTTCGAGGCCAACCAGAAAACGCTCCATGCTGCCGATAGCCTGATCTGCGACGGTGTGGGTGTCCATCTGCACTTCGAGAATAACGACGGTGGCGGCAACCATAACCGCCGTGATGAGACCGGTGATAGCAATTCCGCTGAGAACGGCCACACGCCACACAACCTGCCCACCGAGTGACGATTTGCGAAACAGATACATCAAGTTATGCCCTATGGGTTTACACAGTCCGCCGTGTGCTGTTTTACAGCGCTGGAAGACACAGCTAGCATTAAGGGGAGAATGAACTGACGAAAAATCAGCGTGTGAGGCACACGCTGACTATAGCTTAACGTCGGGGGTGGTTTTCACGTTTGGCGGGATCCTGGCCTTCGGTGTCAACAGTGGTGATGCCGGTTGTGCCTCCATCATCGCGGTTGATCTCTGGCAGGTTTGGCGGTGCGGGTGGCTCTCGCCGTTCCTCGCCATCCCCACGTTCAAAACCCTTCTTCCTGCGCTTGAACATGCCCGTGCGGCTCACATCACTTTCAGACCCGTCTACCTGCATGATCGGACGACGCATCAGGCCAGTTTTACTGCCTGCAATCGTGTTCCCGTCCAGATTTGCCATTGCCATATCCTGACTTTACTACCTCCACATTTCACATTATAACGCAAAATTATGTGAATGGAGGATGAATTTCTGGTTGGTTATTATATCCTAACACAAGGGATGTCCTAAAGGTAGTTGCACGTCGGGAAGTCTGTTTCGTCTGCTACACCTACCAGTGCCTTTGCGCGGTCTACGGCGACCTGCTGGTGTGCTGCCACCTCAACAATCGTGGGGGTGGTTGCCAGTTTTCGATGGAGCCGTTCAGCAATTACCATGCTATCGCGCCCGTTACCGGCCACGATGTAGTGGGTGGTGGTGCCTGTGGTGCCGGTTGCGATCCATCTGGC
This sequence comes from Chloroflexota bacterium, assembly GCA_039024535.1. Lineage (GTDB taxonomy): Bacteria > Chloroflexota > Anaerolineae > Aggregatilineales > Phototrophicaceae > DAOTTY01. The sequence goes on along the minus strand of JBCCQC010000046.1, from coordinate 6,006 downwards.
TACCTGGAGCGGGTTGTTAAGCCGAATGGGTTCGATTACTACGACGTAAGCGGCGAGGCCATCTGCAATGGCACTGTCGTCATAACGCTGGATGACCCCTTCAATTTCGTCCTGTGTGACCTGTTGCCCCACAAACAATAGATACACGCCAGTGGCGGCTTTTTTTACCTCTGCACTCATATTCTTAACACCTGATTTAAGATTTCGTAAAGTCAAATCGCATCAGGGGAAGTGTACGCCCTTCTATACACGACGACAAGACGGTTTTGACCTGTTGTGCGCCCATCTTCGTGTAGAATGGCACAGCAAATGGATCACTTACAATCCAGATAACATTCATTTTTTCGGTTCTGGCACGGTCGATAGCGTGCCGCCACAGCAGGCGTCCATAGCCTTTACCGATATGCTCCGGCGCTACAAACATAAAATCGAGGTGTGCTTCCGTAATGGGGGAAACGGGTACAAGAGCATACAGTCCGCACACCTCAGCATCTACTTCAATCACTGTCGTGTGCGGCATAAGATCTGTGGTCAGGGTCATATCCTCACGGCAGGCAGCTATAAATTCTGCTCCATAACCGTGAACAGCCTTGCTACGCATCGCAATATCTGTCAGCAGGTCTGCCTCATCCATGCGGGCCGGACGCAGGCTATGCTTCCTCACCCTCAATCGCCTCTACCGTTACGGTGTCTTCCGGTCGGCTGTCCAGTTTGACGGCGGCGGGTTCCTGTTCGCGCTGCTCCATGTATTCCTCAACGCGGTCAGCATAGTGAAGCAGGTCTTTTTGCTGCGGATAATCGCTCAAGAGTTCCGCGACAGAGCGAAGCGTACCCACCAGCGTTTCAAATGCGTAGGCTGCATCTGGCGGGACGGTTTCCTCTACGGTGAGCAGCAGGTTTTCAGCGTCTTCGTTGTCGCCAATTGCCAGTTTTGCGGTGAACAGGTCGAAGTAGCCCCAGTAGTTGCCCACCTGCGCCTGCACCTCGCCAGCGGCCAGCCGTGCTACACGGCGGTACATATCGAGCATCTTTTCGATTTTGTTCTCGCGGCCATACAACCGGGCCAGGTTCCCGAAGGGATAGGAGGAGTTCGGGGTGACGCCAGCGGCCTGTTCGTAGGCGTAGACGGCCTGGTCAATCTGGTTGCGGCGACGATAGAGGCCACCCAGTGCGCCCCACCATGATTCCCCTTCTTCGTCAATTAGCTTGGGAGACGTTTGCAGGCCGAGGATCATCCAGCGTTCGGCCTCGTTGAACAGCCGTTCGCGCTCAATGCCTTCCTCCATTTTTTCTCCCTTGCGGCGGTAGACGAGGCCCAGTGCTACCTTTGCCGGGGTGAACTCGTCGTCCATTTCAAGCGAGGTTGTCAGGTGATCTTCGGCCATGTCAAGGTCGCCACGGGTGGTGTATACATAGCCCAGCCGGTAGGAGATAACTGGATTGCGTGAATCCAGTTGCAGGGCGCGGTTGTAAGCGTCGATGGCACCGGTATAGTCCGACGCTTTAAACTGGCGCTCCCCGAACGAGAGCAGCACGGTTGCCAGCGTTGCATCGGCAATGACTTTGCGCTGTTCTTCGATGATTTTTTCCGTCCGGACAGAGAGCGCGGCCAGCGATTCGCTGCGGCGGTCGAACTGCTGGTTCAGCTCGGACAGTTCGGTGTTCAATCGTTCCTGGATGTCGGCCATTTCTGCGCGGACTTCGTCGCGGGCCTCTACGAGGCTGTCCTGTGCGGAGATGATCCGTGCGAAACCGAATGCCCCCAGTGCTGCGCCGACAATCGTGATGGCAACGCTGATGGCCTCGAAGATGCCCAGCAGGTTAAAGGCAAAGTCGTTGAGGGCCTCGGCTTCTGCCACTGCTTCGGCAGCACTGGTGGCAACTGCCTGAACTTCCTCGAGGATTGCTTCCGGGGCGGGGGTTTCTTCCTGGGCATAGACAGCACCGGTACCGGCCAGCAACAACAGGACGACGGTAAGGGCAAGTTTGGCGTGTCGTCGCATGGTATCTTTCCTATCGGGCAAATTGATCTTTATCGGTCTGATAAGCTATTTCCAGCTTCCGGGTCATGTCACCTGCCCCGCCGCTGGTGGAGGCAAGCTGTACGTTACCCCGGTCGATGATGGAGCGGATGAGTGCCTGGCTGGTTTCGCCGGTACGCACTGCGGAGGCGAGTTCGTCGGCAAAGCGGCCACTGCCTTCCATGACGATCAGCGGGATGTCGATATATTTGCTGGTCGCCATAAACGCTTCTTGCCGGGTGATGCTGCCGCCATTGACTACAATGCCAATCGCTGCCAGTTCACGCCCGGATTGGTCGCGTTCGCCACCGGCCAGCACATGCGCCATATTCACAATCATCTCGGACTCTGCGCCGTAGTCATCGCCGGTGACAAACACAAAGTGTGAGTGGCCGGGGCACAGGTCGTGGGTGTCGGTCATCTTACCGTGTTTGCCGGGGTATTGAATGCGTGTGTGCGGGGCAATGCCAACCAGCGGGAAGGTGTAGCCTCCTTTCTGGCGGGCGGTTGCCATCATTTCGATGACGCCGGACTTTGTTGCGCCGTCGATGACAGTAATGTTGTGAGACTGGGCAAAGGGTGCGATGGCCTGCTCGAATAGTTCGCGGGTTAGCCGTTTGTCTTCTTCGGACATGCGGCTGGCACCGCCAGTGATGAAAATGGCGGCCTGTGGCCGGGTGGGGAACTGGAAATAATTGAGCACGTCACGCGGGTGGGTGCGTGCGCCCACATACACTGCCGGGATGTGTTTATCCGGCTCAAGTTCCACCGTGTACAGCTTATCCATTTCCCCGCTGTCTGTAATCGGGGCGCTGGTCGTAATCGGGCCGGGTGGGGCGCTATCGCCACCAAATATCCGCTTCAGGAAATTTAACATGAGGAGTTCCTCAATGATGTTTCGCCTGCGAGTATAATGATACGCCTGATGATACAGCATATGCGCTGAATTTGCCCGAAGAATGTAACAAAGTGTGTATTTTATGGACAATCCCACCACTTTTACCGCTGACCTGCTGGCATGGTACTGGCAGAACGCCGCTGACCTGCCGTGGCGCAGCAACCGTGACCCGTACCGCGTGTGGCTGTCTGAGGTTATGTTGCAGCAAACGCAAATCGAAACCGTGAAACCGTATTATGCGAAGTTCCTGGCGGCGTACCCCACCGTGCATGACCTTGCAGCGGCCCCGCTGGACAATGTGCTGAAGCTGTGGGAGGGGCTGGGGTATTACAGCCGCGCCCGTAATATGCACCGCGCCGCGCAGAGGGTCGCACACGAGATGGACGGGCAGTTCCCGCAGACGGCGGAGGGTTTGCAGGCGTTACCGGGTGTGGGGCGCTACACGGCGGGGGCTGTTGCCAGTATTGCCTACAACGAACCCGCCCCGGTTCTGGATGGCAACGTGATTCGCGTGTTCACGCGGCTCTATGACATTGCCGACGACGTGACGCAAACCGCCACGAAAAATCATCTGTGGCAATTGGCCGAAGACCTGGTGCCAGACGAACACCCCGGCGATTACAACCAGGCCCTGATGGAACTGGGCCAGACGCACTGCCGCCCGAAAAACCCGAACTGTGGCGCGTGCCCGGTGCAGGCGCAGTGTGCCGCGTTTGCGAATGGCACACAGTCCGAGCGCCCCGTGAAGCGGAAGAAAGCACCCACACCCCACTATGACGTAGCCGCCGGGATGGTCTGGAACGAGGCGGGGCAGGTACTCATTGCGCAAAGGCCACTGGATGGTTTGCTCGGCGGGTTATGGGAGTTCCCCGGCGGGAAGCAGGAACCGGGCGAAACGCTGCCGGAGTGCCTGAAGCGCGAACTCCGCGAGGAACTGGCGATGGAGGTGGACGTGGGCGAGGTGTTCGCCGTGGTGAAGCACGCCTTCACGCACTTCAAAATCACGCTGCACGCCTTCACCTGCACGTATGTGGATACCGGCACTCCGCCACAGGCCATCGGCGTGAAAGATTTTGCGTGGGTCACGCCGGATGAACTGGCGCAGTACAGCTTTGGCAAAGCTGACCGGCAGGTGATTGAGGAACTGAACCGCCGCGACGGAATGCTGTTCTAGCATGCCGTGACAGTACTCCGCCGCCCACAGTCACAGGGCAAGCGTACAGTGAGCAGGCCGGGCGTGGTGTTACACTGGGCGTGATCGTCGTCTGTGCTGTGAGGAGGCCCCATGACAACCCGTGCGCTGTTGATTGTGCTGCTGCTGGCGCTGCTGCCCGGCATGGCCGCTGCACAGAACACGCCAACACCGTATGACACGGCACTGGAACGCATTGAGGAGGCGGCCCGCACAAATGCCACGCAGTTAGATTTAAGCTGGCTGCAACTGACGGAACTGCCACCGGAAATCGGCCAGTTAACCGCCCTGCAATATCTTGCCTTGAGCGTCAACCAGTTGACGGAACTGCCACCGCAAGTCAGCCAGTTGAGTGCCCTACAATTGCTTGCCCTGAATGACAATCAGTTGAGTACCCTGCCGCCGGAAATCGGCCAGTTGACCAACCTGCATACGCTTCACCTGAGCGGCAACCAGTTGAGCACCCTGCCACTGGACATCAGCCAGCTAACCGCACTGACATGGATTGACCTGCAAAACAACCCGCTGGAATTCCCGCCCCCGGATGTTGCAGCGCAGGGCGTATACGCGATACGCGATTACTACAGCCGTCCACAGCCGCCCCACCATCTCACGCTGCCGTTCTGGTTCACGCTGGCGGGGGTGATTGCGGGTATGGGGGTGCTGCTGCGCGGCGCGGGGGTGCTGGTGCGGCGCATCGGGTAAGCGGGCGCACAGTCACAGGGCAACCGTACAGTGAGCAAGGCCGGGGGTGGTGTTACACTGGGCGTGATCGTCGTCCTGTGCTGTGAGGAGGCCCCATGAAAACTCGTGCGCTGTTGATTATGCTGCTGCTGGCGCTGCTGCCCGGCATGGCCGCCGCCCAGAACACGCCAACACCTTATGACACGGCGCTGGAACGCATTGAGGAGGCGGCCCGCACGAATGCCACATTGTTATATTTAAGCGGGCTGCAACTGACGGAACTGCCGCCAGAAATCGGCCAGTTGACCAATTTGCAACTGCTTTACCTGCACAGCAACCAGTTGAGTGCGCTGCCACCGGAAATCGGCCAGTTAACTGCCCTGCATACGCTTTCCCTGAGCGAGAACCGATTGAACACCCTGCCGCCAGAAATCGGCCATCTAACCGCACTGCATACGCTTTCCCTGAGCGAGAACCAGTTGAGCACCCTGCCGCCAGAAATCGGCCAGTTGACTGCCCTGCATACGCTTTACCTCTTCAACAACCAGTTGACTACTCTGCCGCCGGAAATCGGCCAGTTGACTGCCCTGCATACGCTTTACCTCTTCAACAACCAGTTGAGCACGCTGCCGCCGGAAATCGGCCAGTTGACTGCCCTGCATACGCTTTACCTCTTCAACAACCAGTTGACTACCCTGCCGCCAGAAATCAGCCAGCTAACCGCACTGCATACGCTTAACGTGAACAACAACCATTTGAGCACCCTCCCGCCGGAAATCGGCCAGTTAACTAATCTGCAACGGCTTGACCTGTACGACAACCAGTTGAGCACCCTGCCATCGGAAATCAGCCAGCTAACTGCACTGCATACGCTTAACCTGCCCAGCAACCAGTTGAGCACCCTGCCACCGGAAATCGGCCAGCTAACCGCACTGACATGGATTGACCTGCGAAACAACCCGCTGGAGTTCCCGCCCCCGGACGTTGCAGCGCAGGGCATCGACGCGATACGCGATTACTACAGCCGTCCACAGCCGCCCCACCATCTCACGCTGCCGTTCTGGGTCACGCTGGCGGGGGTGATTGCGGGTGTGGGGGTGCTGCTGCGCGGCGCGGGGGTGCTTGTGCGGTGCATCGGGTAGCGGGCGCACAGTCACAGGGCAACCGTACAGTGAGCAAGGCCGGGTGTGGTGTTACACTGGGCGTGATCG
>JBCCQC010000045.1:0-13169 GCA_039024535.1 Chloroflexota bacterium | reverse complement strand
TGCATTGGCACAGCCGCCACCGGTAGACGTAAATGAGTCCGGCGTGCCATCTACCGAATAGTTGATAGTTGTACAGTTTTCGTAGTCGCGGAACTGAATCATACTGCCGCCGGGTTCACTACCGTCAAAGTCGCCGGAACCAGCTGTTTGATCGAGGCCGGGGTTCGCCCGGAAGCGAACCGTGGGGTTTGTTGTGAAGCCAAAGCCTGCCGGAATCTGCGACGGCACATCGTCCGGCTCAAAAATCCAGCGAACATCGGTCACATTCGGGCCGGGGCCAGCATATGTCACACCCGTACCATCGGCATCAACACCGGGGGCAAAATCAATCCAATTCGTGCCCCCATCAACAGAATATTGCACCCGCGCCGTAATGGTGTTGTCTGCCCACTGGCCGCTGGTGATCTCTATAATTTCAATCGCAGGCAGGGTCGGGTCGCTAATCGCTCTCGGAAAACTATCCGACAGGATTAAATCTTCAATGGGCACATTGGCCGCACTCGTGTTCAGTTGAATATTGTAAACACTGTTACTCGTATTCAGCGGGGAGATGATCGTATCGCCAGGGCCGGTTTTACTGGTGGTAGGGTTCGCTGTGGGAGGGTCAATCATATCGTCGACCATCTCCATATCAAGTTCACAGTTAACCGTACACGGGCCGACCGGATCGGTCGGTGCATCTTCAAATGCTTGCAGCGTATTGCTAAAGTTTGTGCCCTCCGGGAACACCCCCGCCGGAAAGGACAGCGTATAACGGCGTTCCACACACGTCTGGCCGCTGTTAGCAATCGTCTCAATGTCCAGATTGCCCAGATCCCACGTAATCTGATTACCCATTACGGTTTCATCCGTGGTCGGGTTGCCGTCGCCATCGGTAAACGAACCAGGAACCACAACCGCCCCCGTCGGGAAGGTATCTACCAGGCGTGCATCGTTAATCGAAACATTACCTGTGGTCGTGGCAGCACAATAGCGCACCTCATAGGTCGCTTCACCACCGGCAGCAGGGCCAATACCACCCTGCGGCGAAATCTGCACCTTTTCCGCTTCCCAGCCATCTTCGGGCGATGCCAGGTCAGCCACCGGCACGAGCGGCGCGGTATCGCTGACAGAGGCATCACCGGGGGTATCTGGCGTGCTGATGACACCAACAACATTAAAGGGAATAGTCTCACTGCCGGTCAGGTCATAGCGAACACGTACACGCACAATAGCCTGTGCGCTGTCACCATCGGCGAACGCCTCCGCCATACCGTTTTCATTGTCCGTAATACGAACCGTCGGCAGGCCACCATTCAGTGGGTCAGAAGGGTTAAAACTGCCGCTGTAGCCAAATGAAGTGTTTACTTCAATATCCGCAGGATCGTTTGCGATGAATACGGAATCATCCACATCAACTGTCAGTGTAAGGTCGCCACACGCGCTGGTAGTACCGCCACAACTGAAGTCAATGATGTACTCTACAATTTCGCCTGTCTGTACCTCTGTTGGATCCCCGGCAATATTAACATCCAGTGTAAGCACACCTGCGTGTACCACGTCCACAGTTAGAAAAACAAAAGATAATAGAAAGACAATGATAACTGTAGCAAATTGCCTTTTCGTAAATGACATCCAACACCTCCCTCAAGACCCTAAGACAACTTCACTCTTAACATATTTTTACAAAATCACAATTTGATTCAGAAGTACCGAGAGCAAAATTTTTAAAGATTCATTTTTGTAATTTAATGTAATAAATTAGCTCAGTATGACACAGAATGTCAATGCCTTTCTTACGTTCATCAGATTTGTTTGTAACATAGTTGTAAAAATAGCACAACCAGATATGAGGACATTCGATTGTTATTTCATAACAGAAAACTTACATGACAATTCCCTGCAAGAATATGACTGGTGCATATCAATTTAGCGGCAACTAATCGCTATATGTACTACAATAATCACCATCTATACGAAAAGGCGTGTCACCAATAATTCAGTAGAATAAGTTTATTTTGTCTAACTTTAATACCTTCACAAAGGCACATCATGATCGAACTCACTCAGGTTGAATATGGCGGCTGGGCCAACAACCACAAACTGACCAACGGCCACATCGAACTCGTCATCACCGGCGACGTTGGCCCCCGCATCATTCACCTCGCACTCCCCGGCGGCAGCAATCTGTTCTACAACGACCCGGAAACCGTGGGCCGTACCAGCGACGACACATGGCATCTGTACGGGGGGCATCGCTTCTGGCATGCACCAGAGACCATGCCGCGCACCTACCAGCCAGATAACACCCCCGTGGAAGTCACACGCAAAGGCGATACGCTACACGTTGAACAGCACGTCGAACCTGCCACCGGGATCAAAAAATCACTGCAAATCACCCTGTCTCCCGATGAAGCCCATGTGCGCGTCATCCATCGTATGACGAACACAACCCTGTGGCCGGTTGAACTCTCTCCGTGGGCGTTAAGCGTAATGGCCGCTGGCGGCGTGGGCATGGTACCGCTGCCCCCCCGTGGCAGCCATGACACCCACCTGCAACCGACTAACACCCTCATACTGTGGGCCTACACCGATCTGTCAGACCCGCGCTGGACGTTCACACCACGTCATATCCTGCTGCACCAAGACAGCGACGCCCCCGGCCCACAAAAAATGGGTGTGGACACCACAGAAGGCTGGCTGGGCTATGTGCTGAACAACACACTGTTTATCAAGTGCTTTAGCCGCACAGCAGGCGCCACCTACCCGGATATGGGCAGCATCACAGAGATGTTCACCAATCACTTTATGCTGGAACTGGAAACACTGGGGCCACTGGCAGCCATTGAACCGGGTGACAGCGTGGAGCATACCGAGGACTGGTTCCTGTTTGCCGATGTCCCCGCACCGGCCAGCGACGCAGACATAGACGCGCACATCCTGCCCCACGTACAGCCAGAAAAAACCCGCCACTAACGTCACGCGGCCAGCCTTCCTTAAACGGCGGTATCATATGTGTATACAGCGGGTGCCGCCTCCCACCCCACTACCCGGACAAAACGCCTGTATTTACCTTATTTTGAATTTAATTGAATGTGAAAATGGTTTGCTTTTTGTATGCAACGTGTTTTATCATCGCCATAGTTAAAACATATCTGTAATAAGGTTTTTGTTCTATGGACTGGTCGCCACTTGCTCGCTTGCTTGGCCTGCACAGCGAAACATCCACAAACCCCGCCGTTGACCCGATGGAATCTACTGATGTGCATTCCTACAAACGGCCTGCAGCAATGGGTGGGCGCAGCCTGGACGACATCCTGCGCGATGTAGCCGTTAATGTGGTCGATAAACTGGGCTACATGGCCGCCGTAGTCGCAACTATCGAAACCGGCGAAGACATCCCGGTACGCGCCCTGCACATCAACACCGACCACGTCACCGACGAAAAACTGGATGAGTGGACAGCCCTCCTCATCGCCTCCCTTGAAAAACCCTACGAATCGCTGGAAAGCATCCGGCTGAACCTGCTGGATAAAGACCACCGCAACAACATTGCAGTTCAGGCACTTGGCCTCAAGTCCTCCCTCACAGATGAAGACCTCACTACCGTTTTTGCGAATATCGTCGACACACAACACTACGACCTCATCGACGAAATCCAAGACGCCCTCGGCATAGTCGAAGTTATCGCCATGCCGTTTTACCTCGTCGCAGAGTACGAAGGCACCCGCCGCAAAGAACGGGTCGGCATCCTGCTGGCAGCCCACAATCGTCCCATCACAGACGAAGACCAGAATCTGCTCTCAGCCTTTGCAAGCCAGGCAGCCTCCGCCATCGAAAGTGAACAGGGCCGCCTGCAAGCCCGCATCCTGCAAGACGTAATTACCCTGCTGCATGTGAACATGAACAACGAGCAGATCATCCTCGATAACATCGTGCGCGGTGTAGTGGAAGAACTGGGCTTCCTCGGGGCCATCGTCGCCACCTACGAAGAAGTAGACGACTCACTGCCCGTGCGGGCCATGTATGTAGCCCCGTCCCTTGCAACAATGGAAGACATCAAAAACTGGGAAGGCCTTGCCTCTTTAATCAAAGGCGAGCGCGTTAGCATTACCGACCCGAACATTGCCCGCGTTTACATGGACGACCCCGACCACGAAGTCAACCTGAGCTGGAAAGCGGTAAAGGCACGCAAACCCGTCACGTCAGATTCGCTCTTTGACCTGCTAACGCCCTTCATCCCATCCAACCATGCCGCAAAAGGCTTCATCAAAACGGTACTGCGGGTTTTACCCATCCGCCAGGTGATTGCCGTACCCTTCTTCATCCACCACATCGACGGCGACCGGGTAGAGCCAGAACTTGTCGGCAATCTGTTTGCAGCCACCAGTTCTGCGGAATTTTCTGTACGGGAACTGGAAATGCTGGAAGCCTTCGGTGAGCAGGCCGCCATCGGCATTAACAATGCGCGAGTCTACCAGAAGCTGGAACAGCGCCGCCAGATTGCCCAGTCATTGGGAATGGAAGCATTCACCAGCGCCGGCAACGTCCACGAACTGGGCGGGCACATCACATCCTTCCAGATGTTAAAGATCATGGGGGCCATCAAGCCAGAAACCCCCGAAGACTACAAACAGTTTTACGACATGTACCAGCAAAGCATCATGCCACTGGTTAGCCGGATCAACCAGATGCACAACATTATCGAAAGCCTGCGCGAACCGTGGCAACTACAACCCGAACAGGACGCCAAACTGCACGCCTGCATCTCCCGCGCCATAGATAAAGGCATCGATAAACGGCGGCGTGACCTCTACCTGCCAGAGAATTACGTTACCGTAAACAACGGAGCCGACCACATCCAGATCCCGGTGACACTTGCCACATCTGCCGATATGCTCACCCAGGCATTGTCCGTTATCCTGAGCAACAGTCTGGAAGCCATCCTCGAATATGACCAGACCTATGGCGACCGAAAGAAACGCCCTGGCAAAATCAAAATCGCTGTCGATTTAAAACCGGGCGAGACAAACAAACAGGTACGCATCCGCATGGAAGACAACGGCATCGGCATGAAGAAAGAAACACTGCGCCAGATCTACGAACCCGGTGGCTCCAGCAAAAAAGGGCACCGGGGCTTCGGGCTACTGTGGACGCGTGACTACATTGAGGGGTTGGGCGGCAAAATTCAGGTGATTAGCTACTGGAAAAAGGGTACCATTGTCCAGATTCACCTGCCCGCCGAATATACCATGCTGGCAAATGCTGATAGCGCCGACGAAGACGACCAGACCGCCCCGGCCACCTAAACAACAGGAAAATCCATCGCATGATGAACATAGATCATTCACCACAGCATATCATCGTGATCGACGATGAACAGGAAATGCTCAATATCTACCGTGGCATCCTGACGCACCTCGGCCACCGGGTAGAAACTGCCCATCACCCGGCAGAAGGCCTGAGCAAAATCCGTATGCAGGAAGCAAGGCAGGATCCATTCACCGTCGCCGTCATCGACATGATATTTGAAGGCGTTGGCGAAATGGGCAAGAAGATCACACAGCAGATTAAAGAGCGGCACCCCTACATGGGCACTGTGATTTCCACCTCGCTGAACCACAGCCCACAGAACGTGCTGCAACTGCGCGACGAAAGCGGCGTTGACCAGTTTATCCAGAAGAAGGACGTCGACATGGACAGGGCCTACATCTTCGATGCCGCCATCCAGAGCGCAGCCGCCCGCGTCAAATACCAGGTAGACAACGCCCAGATCCCATACAAACCCGGCACCTTCCCGGAACAACTCCACGCACCAGACAAAATTCTCGCTGAACCCATCTTCGGCGCACCCAGAAAAACCTCCATCTTCCACTGCGATGTCTTCATGATTATGCCCTTTGCGGACGAACTGATGACAATCTATGAACGCGCTATCGTCCCGGCAGCCACAAGCCACGATCTCGTGATCAAACGTGGTGACAGCTTCTTCTCCGATAAGCCCATCATGGACGAGGTATGGTCTGCCATTTATGCCTGCAAGTTCGTCATTGCCGACTGCACCGGCAAAAACGCCAACGTCTTTTACGAACTGGGCATGGCCCACACCCTCGGCAAACCCGCCATCCCGATTACCCAGATCCGCAGCGACATTCCGTTCGACATCCGCTCACGACGCTACATTCTATACTCACCGGATGACCTGATAGAACTGCGTACCAACCTTGAAAACGCCATCGACTCGCTCGTGATTAATATGGGCCTCTAGCACTCTCATAAAGCACAAACACCACCATGTAGCGCGGTATGGTATGGTTCAGGGTATATCCGAGCCATACAACAAGGAATTATCCCGTTATGATGAATAACCTGTGGCACCAGCTCTCTTCTGGCCCCAAACTGCCAGAAATTGTTCATGCCGTCATCGAGGTGCCCAAGGGGAACCGCAACAAGTACGAGTACAGCAAAAAATCCGGCGTTATCAAGCTGGATCGCGTGCTCTATAGCCCTGTCGTATACCCCGGTGATTATGGATTTATCCCGCGCACGCTGTTTGAAGACGGCGACCCGATGGATATTCTCGTGATGATTAACGAGCCAACCTTCCCCGGCTGCGTCATCGAGGCTCGTCCCATCGGTATGTTCCGCATGATTGATGACGAAGAAAAAGACTTCAAAGTGCTGGCCGTCCCATCAACTGACCCGAACTTTGACGGCTACCACAAAATGGCAGACATTCCCGCCCACTTCCCTAAAGAAGTGCAGCACTTCTTCCTGACGTACAAAGAACTTCAGGGGACGAAAGTCAGTTCAGAAGGCTGGGCCGATGTAGAAGAAGCCCGCGTCGCCATCGAAGAATCTCGCCAGCGTTATTACCGAGACTTCCCCGGCGGCGAAGTCTAGACCCCAAACAATAGCAGCAGGGCACAGGTCAGCGTGATTCCGTGCCCTGCACCGCTTGATCTAAATTTACCCCCCTACCTGCTTACGTCGCTGTCGCCTTCACATACTGCGAGGCCAGCACGTCTATTGATTGCAAAGCCGCTGCCTCCCACCGTGCCCCGAAGCCATCCCCAAAAGTCTCTTTCAGGGTCGCCTCCACATCGGCAACAAAAGGTAGTTCGTGCAGCAGCGCAACCGGCGCGACCGGATGATTCAACGCAACACTCAGCACAGTCAGTGATCCCTCCGCGTCACCATCTGCCAGCAGAATAGCCGCCGTCACCGGCAGGTACAACGCCATGTACGCCGGACTTTTGACCTGTACCGCATAGGTCAGTGCAAGCTGATTGTACTTGCGTGCGCTGTCCAGATCGCCCGTTGCATAGAGCGCGATGGCAAGCCCCCAGTAACCATCGTACACAAGGTCAACCGTGGGGCCAACCAGCTTAATCCCCATACGGCACAGGCTAATGGCCCGTTGTGTATCGCCCTGTGCATTTGCCATATTGCCCTGAATGATGGTAGCCCAGCCACGCACCCGGTTGTTTTTGTACGTTGTAGCCGTTGCAATGGCTTCTTCCGTTCGCGTTGTTACCGCGTCAAAGTCTGCCGCCAGCAGTTCCATGTTTGCCAGTGCCGCCAGCGACATCGCAATAGACTGCGGGCTACCCAGCACCCGCTGGTAAGACAACGCCTGATCCATGCGCTTCCGAGCATCGTCATAGCCACCCTGCATCCAGTACAGGTATCCCAGCCGCCGCAAAGAGTCGGACAGGCCGATTTCATCACCGCTTTCCTGCTGGATTTGTATACTGCGGTTCATGCTGTCGATGCCGTCCGCAGTTTCACCCCGGTCAAGCTGGCACATTGCCAGTTCGCTCAGCGCGAGCGCCTTAAAAAACGCATACTCCGGTTCGCTGGCAAGCTCCACCACCTCACCAAACAGGGCAACCGCATCGTTCTGCTGTTTGCGGCGCTTGTACACCCGGCCCACCGTCAGCAGTGTACTGAGTGTCTGACGAGTGTCACCATGTGCGCGTACCGCATCCACGCTGTCCGTCAGCGCAGTCATATCAATCGACTGCATATCGTATACCCGTGAAACCAGCCGCGCCCCCAGCAGTTGCCAGTCCGGGTGCAGGCTATGGTCGCGGGCTGCCTGTGCTGCCATCTCGAACAACCCGTTAATAATTTGCCACTGCCCACGCAGGAACGCAAACCAGTACAGCGAATCCAGCGCACCATGCAGCAGGATCACTTCCCGATACTCCACGGCGGCCTGCCACCCTGCCGCAATGTTTTCGAGGTCGTTTTCGATTTTACGGATCATCTGGCGCTGTGAACGCCCCAACAAATCCCGTTCACCCAGATAGAGCAATCGCAGATAGTAACGCGCGTGCTTCTGCCGCAGGGAATCGTAAATGCCCCTGTCACGGGCCTGCTTCTCGGCATACTGCCGGATGATTTCGTGGATGGTAAAGTTACCCTCTACCGGGTCACGCACCATAATCGCCCGGTCAACCAGCGTACGCAAATCCATCAGGTTAGCCTGGCTCATCTCCTGCGCGGCTGCACGGGTAAAATCCCCCCGGAACACAGAAAACGACAGCATTTTCTCCTGTAAATCGGGCGCAAGCCGCTGCCACGAACTTTCCACCACAGCTACCATACTGCGCTGCCGCTCCAGAATATCCACGCGGTTTGTCGTCAACATACCGATGTCGTCATTTAAGTCGTCAGCAATCTCCTGTACACCAGCATACTCTATCCACGACGCGGCCAGTACAATGCCCAGCGGGGTACCATCCAGCAGTTTACAAATCTGGCGAATCGGCTCGTGCCATTCGGGTCTGGCGTCAAACGCCGGCTGCACCCGGCGGGCACTCTGGATAAACAACTGTACCGCCGGGTTATCCTCGAAGTTATGCACCTCAATTTTCATCCCACTCAGCGGGTAAAGCTGCTCCCCACCCACGTTTAACCGCTCACGCGATGTCACCAGCAGGTTCACATGCCCGGTGTTATCCAGCACACGGCCCACCAGCGGGGCATACTCCAGCAAATGCTCAAAACGATCCAGAATAATGAGCAGGTGCGTCTGCTGAATGTAAGCAATTAAACGTTCCAGCCGCCCACTTGCATCATCTGGAGCCAGATCGGTATCCAGCGTAAACGAGTAACCCACGGCAACAGCCAGTGCTTCTACAATACCGGCACCGTCTGTTACAGCTTCCAGGTTCACATACACCACCCGGTCAAACGCAAGGCTACCGTCGTGGTCGCGCCGCTTCTCAATCCGGGCGCCAACCTCAATTGCCAACCGCGACTTGCCCATACCGCCGGGGGCCAGCAGCGTAATCAATCGCACATTCGGGTTCTTGATGAGGCCGATCAACGACTCAATTTCGTCTTCACGGCCAATGAACGCCTCTGACAGCATCGGCAAATGGCCCGGCCCGCCGCCCAACATCGTAGACATCGGCGCGACCTTCAGCACCGTTTCCATATCGCCCAGCTCATCCATCCCCAACAGCGTTGGCTTTGATGGCGAAGCTAACGGCAACCGTACAGCCTGCCTGAAAACAGACGGTTTCACCGGGTTTAACGGATTGGTATCCATAAAGTGGCCCAGGGCCATTTCCAGTTCATACCCCACCTGGCGCACAAGTTGCACCCGGCTGTTACGGTCTTTATGCAGCATACGAGACAGCAGGTCGCTCAGTTCAGTAGGCACGTTCGGGTCAATTTCTTCAACATCGGGCAGCGGCCTGTAGAGGATATTCTGTATCGTCTGAACCGCATCCGGGCCAGAAAAAGGCAACTGCCCCATCAGCATCTCAAACAGCAGCATCCCGAAGCCCCAGATGTCGGCACGGCTGTCTACCGGCAGGCCCCGCAGCACCTCCGGGGCCATATAGCTTACCGTGCCCATCATCTCATTCGGGTCAGTGATGTTTTCATCGTGCTTGCTGCCAAAGTGCGCAATCCCGAAATCGGTTAGCTTGACCTGATTGTCTCTTGTCAGCAATACATTGGACGGTTTGAGATCACGATGGACGATTTCGAGGCGGTGTGTGCGTGTCAGGGCATCAGCAATATCCAGTCCCATCTGAATAATATTTGTCAGTGGGATTCTGCCGAACCCGATAAGCTCGCTCAGGTCGCCACCATCCACATATTCCATAACAATGTGGAACTCACCATCATCCTCGATGGCATCATGAACACGCACAATATTCGGGTGTTCCAGGCGGCGCAGGGCCTCGGCTTCACGTCGAAACCGATCCAGCATATCGAGGTCAACCATTGATAGCAGCGGACTTTTGATCGCCACCATCTCCCCGGTGAGGTTATCCAGCCCACGGTGAACGGTGCCCATGCCCCCTTTACCGATGAGCGTTTGCATCTGATAACGGCCATCAATGAGTTTCATCTGGTGTAAGACTTGTTCTCTGTCAGAGCTAACATGATAACACGAATGATGACCTGAGCGAAAATATGCACGGGTAGAGCTTATCGAAAATTTACGCGCTGTGCATTGTTTTCGTTTCTGGTGCAGGCAGCCCCCGCTGTAGCTCTGTGTTGTGGGCCTATGCGATGTTCTGTGCCAGCACCGCCACACTCTCTGCAGCCGTCTCCACAAACACGAACAGGTCACGCAGTTCAGGTGTTCCCACCTCCGCCAGCAGTTGCTGCACCTCCGCCTGCCAGAACGAACCAATGAAAATGACCGGGCGCGGCGGGATCGTCCGCATTTTGATGCACCGTGCCACCCGTGCGAACTCGCGCCGTGTGCCCACACCACCCGGCATTACCACGTAACCCTCCGGTTCCATAATCAGATGTGTGATGCGTTCTGCGTGCGTGGGATAGCGGATTTCCTGCTGTACCCAGCGGTTTACGCCGTCCAGTGTACGGCTCTGCGAACCATACGTTACGCCAATCACCCGGTCTGCCTCAGAGATGCCACAGTCAGCATTACCCGCCGCCGCCCCTTCACTGGCCGCCGCCATAACGCCCATATAGCCACCCGTCATCACCACATAACCCACACGGGCCAGCGACCACCCCACATCATACGCCACCAGATAGTCTGGCGACCCCGGTTCCACCGCTCCGCTCCCGAAGACAGCTATCGTCGTCATGTTCCATTCCCCTTGAATCACACCTCCTATTGTAGGGCAACCATACGAGATGCGCGAATCAAGACGCTGGCGGAAGTAGAGGCAGGGCATACCCCGCCTGTTGGAAAACGTTATTTACCGGCCTCGGCCTGTGCCACTGTCTCCTCGTCGTAGCACATCACCGTGCTGATAGGCATGATTTGCTCCACGTAGCCCCAGATATCAATCATCGGCTTACCCTTCGTATCGAGATCTCTATACTCACCGTGTGGCACACATAATATCAGCAGGTCACTTTTCTCGATGACCTCATCCAGCGGGAGTAAGCTCGGGTCAACTGTCACATGGTCATCCGTGGTGTAGACTTTGCGTGCCCGGAACTCCAGCAGCTTCTTCAGCTTATAGCTCAGCGACGAACGAATGTCGTCAATGTTGGCTTTAAACGCCATCCCCAGCAAACCCACCTTCAGGTTTTCGATGTCGTATTCCTGCGCAATCTGGTCAACCACATGGTTCACCATACCCTCGTTCACCAGCATAGCCGCATGCCCGATGCTGAACGTGTTGTTGCTGAACGCAGAAAGCTGCATCGTATCCTTATAAAGGCACGGCCCCGCCGCAAACCCCGCCCCCGGAATCCCCAGCGCACGACTGTAATTATGCTTCATACCGTTCAGCACGCGGTAGTAATCCACACCGGCAGCTTCCGTCATCATGTAGAACTGGTTCGCCACGGCAAATTGGATATAGCGCCATGCATTGTTAAACAACTTGGCGAACTCCGCTTCAGTTGGTTCAAGGAACACCAGTTCACTCACGATAAGTGAGAACAGGTCTCCAGCGGCTTTTGCAGCGTCTTCCGTTGTCCCGCTGATAATCTGCGGCAGACTCTGCACTTCTTCAATAGCCTTACCCTGCACCACACGCTCCGGGCAGAAGGCCAGCCACGGCGTGAGATCGTACTCATCTTCCATATGTCGTCCCATCCACTCTGTCGTACCGGGGTACACTGTGGAGCGCAGCACAATCAACTGGTCGTTATCGAGATAGGGCACAAGCTGCTCCAGCATATCGCGCATAATGCCCAGCACCGGGTTACTGAACTCGTCTACGGGTGTGCCGATGGTAATCACAACGTTCCTCGAACGTGCAATTTCCGCCGGGTCAGTCGTCAGATGAAAGCGCCCGGTTGCCAGCACCTTTGCCAGCAGGTCTTCCGCGCCACCTTCTGCAAACGGTACAACCCCACCTCGAATCGTTTCTACCGTTTCTTCGTTAATGTCATAGACCAGTGTGCGCAGACCCTTGTCTGCAAATACCATCGCCAGTGGCAGCCCCACATGGCCGCCCCCACCTACAACCACCACATCGTAGTCGCGTTCTTTAGCTGTGCCGTTTACATGGCTCATGAGTTCCGTCTCCATAAAACAATGAGTTGTGACAATATGACCACACGAGCGTGGTCTTTTTTCCGTTTTCAGCCAATATTCATCATTTTAGACCAGATCAAGGAGCTTTCACATCTCAGTTTTATAGAGGAATGTTAACGACAGCCCACATTAACACATGATTGACACAGCACGACATGGGGATAGTCACGCAGGCATCGTTTATGGGGAGCGCAGACCCAGTTTTTTGCACAGGCGGGCCAGTTCTTCTTGCTCATCTGCCGTGAGGGTACTCATATCGTCAGCAATGCCGGTGATGTGTTTTTGGAGCATACTGTCAATCAAATCACGGCCCTGCTGTGTTATCACTACATCCATGTAGCGGTTATCAGCCTCGTTGCGTTGTCGGGTAATCAGATCACGCTTTTCGAGGTTTTTCAGTACCGTGGTAATGTTACCCGTACTTTTCAGCAACTTCTGGGCCACCTCAACCTGGGAAAGTGTACCAAGATGGTAGAGCGCTTCCAGAGCAGAAAACTGACTGAGTGTTAGATTATAGTTACTCAGATGATGTGTTGTCCGTTGTATGACACTTTCTGAAGCACGCTGTAGCTTGATGTAGGTATTCAATGCCCGGATTTCCTCCGGTGTGCCCTTGTATCGTGTGCCCATGTTCCTCCACCGTCCCGTTAAACCGCTTTCATCTCAATACTTTACCACACGCTAACTTAGTTTG
>JBCCQC010000044.1:0-13231 GCA_039024535.1 Chloroflexota bacterium | reverse complement strand
GTCCTGGTGCGCGGCGAGCCTGGCTGGGACATCATCGAGGAACTCTACCCCGAGCCCGGCGAGACCATCATAGACAAGCCCGGCAAGGGCAGCTTCTGCGCCACCGACCTTGAGATGGTCATCAATGCACTGGGAAGCTCACGTTAGGCCACTGCCGGGGTACAGTCCCCGGCTACTCTACGCGGATCTCATAGCTGCCACTGGAAAAGATAGAGCGCACGATAATGGTACAGGTACCCATGTCGGCAATTCAATAATGCAAAGTTGATAATAGTTGTTGCGATTGTGATTCCGTACACCATATTGACAGACCGGCGCATAACAGGTCATAATAGACCAGTACGTCACACTGTCAGAAATTCATGAATTCCACCGCACATGAACCCCGCACCCGCATTATACTGGTCGCAGACCGAGCCTTAGCTGAACAAAACCCACCAGAGGAACTGGCGTATGTCGCTGGAACGCTACCGGATGATTGAGGACTGGACAGAGGCCGACCTGCTGGCGCTAACCACCGGGGAAACTGACGAATACGAGTTTAAATCCAGCCGCATTCACAGCAACGACCTCACCCGCGAGATTCAGGTAGCCGCGTCTGCCTTCTGGAACAGTGGCGGCGGCGTGCTGATTGTTGGCCTGAATGACCACGGTCAGATTGACGGCGGCATCAGCGATTTGATGGGCCGCCAGCGCCTGCGCGACTGGGTGGATCGCGTCATCAGCCATGTAGAACCCGCCGGGCCATACTTTATCAGGCTCATCTATGGCGAGGGAGCAGACAGCGCCATAAAAGCAGGGCAGTGTGTGCTGGTCATCGCCTATGGTGAGAGCAACAACGCCCCCCACATGGCCCCGGACAAACGCTACTACGTCCGGGCTGGCTCTCACAGCGACCCGGCAGGCCACTTTCTGGTGGAATCCATACGGGCAAGGCGCAGGCTGCAAAAACCCGTGCTGCGCGGCCTGCTGCGCAGCAACCGCCATAACGCCCGCGTGGTAGAAATGCTGGTGCTGGCCCTCAACGACGCCCCCGCGCTGGATGTTCGGCTCGACTTTGACAACATGCCACCGCACGCCCGCGCACAGTTCGATGGCCGATTGCCCCTGTACGTCCCGGTGATTGACCAGGAACACCCTTTCACGATGGATGCGTCGTGGTTCGGCGTGGCAGAAAACGGCGACCCCACCCCGCCAGTGCAATTACGGCTCATCTACCAGGACCTGGCCGGACGGCAGTACGAAGACACCCAGCGACTTGACCCCAACCGCAGCATCGCGCCGCTTGGCCCCAGCGACGAGGCCGACATGACCACCAGCTACACCCTCCAGGATATTTCCCGGCAGATCAAACGCCTGCGCAAGGTCATCGAAGTGCATCCGGGCCGCCCGGACGAAGACTGAAACCCATCAGGTTCAAATGCGGATGCCACCTCCGTTAACGTGCTGGCGGGTTAACAATTGCCACCGTAATACCAGCGAAATGTCTGTCGATGATTATGCTCCTCATATAATTATTAAGAAACATTATGAAATCTTTTCACTACGCTGGCACAAATTGTGATACACTCCGTTTGTTGAAATTTATTGTAATACTAATGGGGAGCGTAATAGCTGATGGGTGGTGGAATCCAGTATAGCCCCGCAGGGAGAACACGAGCATTGAACCAGAGTGGGAATAGCAATGAAGACAGTCGTATTGAGATAATGCGCCAGATAGGACTGCTGGATAGCGAACGTGACCCATTCTTTGACTGTTTACCCGCGTTCATCAGCCCTGCACTGAACGTACCAATCTCGCTGGTAACGATGATCACTTCTGATTGTCAGTTCTTCAAGAGTTCAATTGGCCTGCCAGAGCCTTTGAAGACCCGGCGTTGCACCTCGCTTTCGCATTCGCTCTGCCAGCATATCATACTCACAGGCCAGCCGCTCATTGTCGCCGATGCCCGTAAAGTCTCTTTTCTCAAGGATAACCCGGCAGTTTTAGACCTGAATGTCGTTGCCTATCTCGGGGTACCCCTGCGCAGCGCCACGGGCGACAGGCTGGGCACGTTGTGTGCGATTGATTTTGTACCACATACATGGCAAATGATTGACGTTACGATCATCCATGCCTTTGCAAAAGTAGCAAATGCTGAAATCGTGTTACGCACACAGGCCTACAACACAGGCCGATTGAACCCATATATTGACGAGTCATCGGAAATGTACCGTGCCATTCTGGAGTTAATTCTGATGGAATGCCGCACAAAAGTAGACCTCGTCCACAAATTACTGGCTTTCGCAGGGTCACTTCTACATTCGGGCGTGGATAACCCACAGAATTAATTGTCAAAGGGTCAACCGCACGTTGCATCTGCATCGTTCACAAATTTAAACGTCTGTCGTGCATCAGCACAGGCAAAAATCAAGGGAGGTAGAACATGACAGGCAATTTGTTCCCCGGTAAAAATTATCACCAGGAAGTTCTCACACGAATGAATCGTCTGGGTGCGATGCGTAACCTCGCATTGCTCAACGAGAAAAAAGAACCGTTTTTCGACCGATTGGCCGCCATCGCGGGTGCAACCATCGGGGTGCCAGTATCGCTGGTGACGATGGTATCTGCCAATTTTCAGTTCTTCAAAAGCTCGGTTGGCCTGCCAGAGCCGTGGAACAGCCAGCGGCGCACGCCACTATCACACTCATTCTGCCAGCACGTAGTGATGACCGGTGAACCGCTGATTATTGAAGATGCACGTGAAGTTGACTTTTTGAAAGACAACCTCGCCATCCCTGACCTGAACGTCATTGCCTACCTTGGCACCCCGCTAAAAACCCCGGATGGCGACCAACTGGGCAGTTTTTGCATGATCGACAGCGAACCACACCCGTGGACACAGGACGACATCGCCATCGTCACAGCGTTTGGCAACGTGGTAAACGCCGAAATTGAGGCACGCGGCAGGGCATATGGCAACCGACAATTACCACACTACATCATGCAGGTCTCGCGCCCAAGGATGGACACACTGGAACATGACCTGAAGAACGCCACCACCACCGAAGAAATCGTTGACGTGCTCAACCGCGTCGCAGAAGCCATCCGCGAATGAACTGCCGGTCTCTGTTAGCCGGGGCTGTTCAGGGTTTATAATAGAGTCATCACAAGCCGTGGGAGGAATGCCCGATGCCATTCGATGAATCGATTTTGAACACCAGCAGCCGCCTCGAAGTGCTGCGTCAACTGGCCCTGATAGATACGGACGAAGAACCGTTCTTTGATCGGCTGACAGCCATTGCCAGCCGCATCCTCGGTTCGCCCATCTCGCTGGTATCAATGGTGGCATCCAACCATCAGTTCTTCAAAAGCTCCCACGGCCTGCCGGCCCAACTCCAGACCGCACGGCAAACCCCGCTGTCATACTCGCTGTGTCAGTACGTCGTCATGAGTGGCGAACCGCTCATCGTGACGGACGCGACCATCAACCCGACGGTAAAAGATAACCTCGCCGTCAAAGAGTTCCATGTGCGCAGCTATCTCGGTATGCCGCTGCAAACCGAAGACGGCGAACGGCTGGGCAGCTTTTGTGTGATGGATATGAAGCCGCGCACATGGACAGACGACGAAATCGCGGTCATCAAAGCCTTCAGCAATGTGGTAAACACCGAAATTGACGGGCGGGCACAGGCCCACTACGAAAACCGTCTGGATGACTACATCGCCACAGCAAAACCACAACTTGACCGATTCGAAGCCGACGTGGACGCCGCCGATTCACTGCCAGCGGTCATCGAACGACTGGAAGCACTGCGCATGGACATTCTGCTAACCCGCTGACGTGCGCCGCCCCCCGTGCTATGATGTGGGCCAATATAACCGGGTATACGGGGTGTTTTATGATCGACAGAGCAATGATTTTCGGGGTGATTAGCGCCGTAGGTACACTGGCGTTTGTGATTGAACTGGTGCGGCGGCGCAAACTGCGCGAAGAATACAGCCTGCTGTGGCTGGGCACAGCACTGGTACTGCTGCTGCTGGCAACCAGCCGCCCCATGCTGGACGCCATCGCCGGGTTGATTGGCATTTTTTACCCGCCCAGTGCGTTGTTTCTGGTCGCTATCGTATTCATGCTGCTAATTTTGCTGCACTTCAGCACCGTGCTCACACGGCTAACGCAGGAAAACAAAGAAATTGCCCAGGAAATGGCCCTGCTGCGCCAGGAACTCACAGAAACACGCGCACGCCTGCACCAGGAACAGGATGCCTGAGTTTACAAGGGCGAGGTACCACCCGCAGGGTTCAGCACGCTAAAACCCTACCCGATTTCATCATCATTCGCTGGCATGTCGTCAAAACTCACATTTCGGTAAACCTCACTGATTTGCAGTGTAGCCCCTACGCCCGTCAGCGTCACATCGTCGTTCTCACCGGTAAGCATCACATATTGCCAGCCATCGGCCTGCCGCTGGTACACCTCCACGCGCCGCTCATTCTGTGCTACCAGCACATACGCCTGCAAGGTCGCCAGTTGCAAATATTCGCGCAGCTTTTTCGTATGATCCGTCTGCTGCGTCGTCTCCGAGGCCACCTCCACCAGCACAGCCGGGTTCACCAGCGAACCGGGATTGTCATCCTCAACTTCGGGTTCACCACACACAACGACCACATCCGGGTAGCGATAGGATTTTGCCCTGCGCACCCGTACCCGCATATCTGCCGCCAGTACAGTACAGCGTTCACTCAATTGACGATCCAGCGCCACGAGAATATTGCTGGTAATGTGGTTGTGGCGGAACGTCGAACCAGTCATGGCGATGATTTCGCCCTGTGCATACTCGTGCTTGAACTCGGCCTCGCGCTCGAATGCGAGATATTCCGCTTCGGTGTAGTGTCTAGTATTCACGCTCTGGTTGTCGCTGTGGCAGCGCCATGCACCTGTTACCCCCTGTTTACCACGTTACGCCCTCAACCCGCGTTGTGAGCACCGGCTTACCCTCCGTAATGACCACAGTATGCTCATACTGCGCAGAAAGCGACCCATCCGTCGTAATAAGCGTCCAGCCGTCCTCTGCCGTATAGATTTTACCCTTACCCGCATTCAGGAACGGCTCTATGGTGAGCACCTGCCCGTTTTTGAGTTTGCCGCGTGCGCGTCTGGTGTAGTAGTGCGGGATGCTGTGCGGAGGTTCGTGCAGCTTACGCCCGATGCCATGCCCGCCTAACTGCCGGATGATGGTGTAGCCCCCCTCTCTGGCGACTTTTTCTGCTGCCTTGCCGATAACCCACAGGTTTTCCCCGGCTTTTACCGCGTCTATCGCCGCCTGGAGTGCGCGTTTTGTATGGTCGCACAGGCGCTGTACTTCGTCGCTCACTGGCGGCACCGGGAAGCTGGCCCCACTATCGCCATAGTACCCATCTTTGACCGCGCTCACATCAATGTTCACCAGGTCACCCGGTTGGATGATGCGGTCTGGCGAGGCGATGGCGTGGGCGGCCTCATCGTTGATGCTGATGCAGGTAGCCGCCGGGTACTGGTACGTTTTTACCGGCGCACTCTCTGCACCGTGGTCTTTCAGAAAGGCCGCGCCGATGGCGTCAAGGTCGGCGGTGGTCATGCCCGGTTCCATCTGCTGTGCCATATGCACGATGGTACGCCCGACCACATCGCCAACAGCTATCAACCCGGCAAGATCCTGTGGACTCGTAATGTTCATAACTCTAGACCTGTTCGTTTCTGGTTGTTCGCATAGGCCGGGGCATGCTTCCACACGCAAACATAGTGTTTACATCACGGCGGACGCGCAGAAGCGCGTCCCTACAACAATAACGATATAGCCTGTAGGGACAGCCAGAAGGCTGTCCGCTGAAATGTATCGTGGATGATTCTGATCCTATGCCGCCGGATGCTACCAGTGTACCCGCACCCGGCAGACAGTACAGACCATGTTGGCCCTATTGACCGCTGATGGCGCTGCTGGCATCGCTAAACAGGCTCTGGAGCAGGTTGTTGGCATCGCCATCATCCGTGGTTATATCCGCGCTGGAAGACAGCACTTCCGGCGTGGGTGTGGCGGGGGCATCCCCGGCAGCCTCCGCCGTCGTCACAGGCGGTTGGATAGTAACCGTAGAGGTAGCCGTCACACTCCGTGTAGGGATAAGCGTGGCCGTTGCGCCGATCACCGGCGGCGCTACCGTAACAGCATCGGAGTCCGGTTCCACCACCTCAGTTGCAACTTCTACTGTTTCTTCGGTGGTCTCGGCGGTGGCCTCCTCGGTGATTTCCTCTACAGAGAGTGTTGGCACGCTGGTTTCAGTCGGGGTTGCTGTGGCCGTGGCGGTAACAGCCAGCGTCGGCGTAATCGTCGGCACCACCAGCTCTGTTGCCGTGGCAGTGGCTGCGCCGCCGGTACCCACTTCTTCCGTCGCCAGGATTTCTGGCGTAGCGGTGGCTTCTGGCACACTGGCCGTGACGGTAACGACCTGCACAGTGGCAATCACATCGCCGGTCGTATCTTCGTCAATCGGGATGATAGCCCCGGTAATAACCGTGCTGCCGTCATAGGGCGGGCACGCAGCCGGGATAAACAGCAGATCACGTGGCTGGATGCGGCGCGTGTTTTCTACGTTATTCGTCTCTACGATGCACGCGGCACTCTTATCGAAGAACAGGCCGATAGCATCAATCGTATCCCCCGGCTGGATAACGTAGGTAATGCCGTTACCCTCACCATCTCCGCCGCCGCCCTGTTCCGTTAGCAATACCGCACCCGCACGCGCCGGAACCTGCCCGTAGGGTGGGGCCGCTGGCGGGATCGCCAGCACATCACCGGGGAAAATCTCCAGCGGGTTAGTGATCTCGTTGAATTCGATCAACGATTCGACCGAAATATCAAAACTGAAGGCAATTTCGTCCAGTGTATCACCGGGGCGCACAACGTAGGTGCCATTACCGCCACCCTGCTCTATCGCAACGTCCCGGCGGAAGGGCACAAAACCGGAGCCAACGTAAACCGGGCAATCCGCGCTGATGAGCAGCACATCACCGGGGAAGATCGTATCGCCGCTGGTCAGCACATCGGCGTTCGTTTCAATCAGGCACGCCAGGTCAATATCGAACAGAGCCGCGATGGTATCCAGGGTATCCCCGGTGCCCACCCGATACTGCACATCTTCGGTAATCGGAAGCTGAGAGGCGAGGTCATCCGCTGGTGCGGGGTCATCCTGGGCACGGACGACGAAAGCCACCGTGGTAAAAGCCGCTGCCAGCAGCAGCGCGGTTAAAAGCAGGGTCAGACGGCGCATAGGGTTTCTCTTTCGGTGTGATGAAAGCCACAACAGTTGCTAGATTACCACAATTTTGCGTTTGCCGCGTTCATCCATACGAAGAAACCACAACAATTGCAGGAAACACGCAGGTCACATTCACAATGCCCGCATCATCGCGGAACCGCAGGCTCCAGCGGGCTGTAGAGGCTGCCAGAAATAGCGAAGGGAATTCTCACTTGCTTTCGGCGGTCGTGCGTGGCAGCCGCACCGTAAACGTGGTGCCCTTGCTCAGTTCACTCTCCACCGCAATCGTGCCATTGTGCAGGTCAACGGCATCTTTGAGGATGCTGAGGCCCAGGCCATTGCCGGGGAACGCTGTAATGTTGTTGGCACGGAAGAACGGCTGGAACAGATGACCGATCGCGTCCTCCGGGATGCCTTCGCCCTCGTCGCGCACAATGATGACGCACTCTGTTTCCGTCTGCACAAGGTCACAGTATACCGTGTCGGTACCTGGCGCGTACTTGATAGCATTCGTCAGCAGGTTACGCAGGATGTTGCGTACCAGAGTTTCATCGGCATACAGTGGCAGGGTAGGGGCCGCATGGCTAAGCTGGATTTGCGGCTTCTTACTGATCGTGTTCAGGCTGCTGGTAAGGGTACTGGCAATCTTCACCACATCAATGTGCTCCGGGTTAAATGGCGTTCGCCTGTCCTGGGCACGCTGCACACTCAGCGCATCTTCCAGCAGGTCTTCCATATGGCGCACTTCGGTTGCAATCTGCACAAAATGTTTGGTGCGGCGTTCCGGCTTCATCCGGTCGTAATGGTCGCGCAGCAGTTCCATAGACGAATAGATCACCGTCAGCGGAGTACGGAACTCGTGGGTAACGGTGCGAATAAAGCTGGATTTCAGGTCACTGAGCTGGCGTTCACTTTCCAGCAGGCCGTGCAACCGGGCTTTTTCTTCTTTGTGGCGCGTCACATCACGGATGCTGCACACAATTTCCAGCCCCGCCCCCACGCTGGCCCGGATGGGCGCAAATGTCACCTCAGCATCGAACACGCGCCCACCACTGCCTTTCATCTGCACATCCACCGTTATCGTCGCACCGTTGCTGTCATTGTCCAGTTCAGTGTGCAGCAGTTTGTCTCTGTGGGCTTCCGTTGCAAGGGTCGTCAGGCAAACATCGAATAGCTCGTCCGGTTCCACCCCGAACAAACGATTAAAAGCCGTGTTCGTCTGCTGGATCTGGCCTTCGCTGTCCAGCAGCACGATGACATCGCTGGTGCGGTTGAGCACGGTTTCGGCTCGTTTAACGGCAGCGTGCAGTTCACGAGTGCGGTCGGCAACGTGCTGTTCCAGTTGATGGGTATAGTCTTTCGCCAGCAATTCCAGCCGCACATTCTCAATCGCTGTAGCAGCGTGGTCAGCAAAAACCGTCAGCGCCTCACGATCCATATGCGTGAATGCGTGATATTCAGTGCTCTGTAAGTCCAGCACACCCATAATATCGTCGTGCAGCCTCAGCGGGATTGCCAGTTCAGCACGGGTACGCGGTTCGTTCGGCACATAGCGGTGGTCGGCATCAACATCCGGTGCATATATTGTTTCACCGCTACGGACGGCCTCCACTGCCAGCCCATCGCCATCCAGATACAGCGGGGCCGTTGCCTGCACATCGTAATCACCGGCACGCGCCCAACGGATCAATTCAGTGCGCGTATCATCCAGCAGCATCACGCCACAGTCCGTCTGCCCGAACACATTCACCACCGTTTCTGCAATGGCACGGCACACGCCCTCTATGCTCGTTGCATCGGCAAACTGAACCGACATAAGCTGGTTCTGGCGGCGGATAGCCTTCAACAGGTGCGAACTGCGATCAATAATGCCCTCAAGGTCAATCGCAACTACCAGAGCAGAAATCGTCTCCTCCAGATAGCGGGCGCGGCTGGCGTGCAGCGGCGCAAACTGGTTGACTACGCGGCCATCCAGCCCGATGAGGCCCACCACCTCTCCATAGCGCCACAGCGGGATCCCCAGCCATGATTGAATCCAGTTCAGGGACGGTTTATCGCCGGGTTCCCATTCCGTACTGTGCCACACATCCGCAATCAGCTTCACCTCGCCCTGTTTCATCACAGCAAGCTGGCTGGCATACTGTTTGGGCAGCCGCATATGTTCCTTGAAGTCGCCGGGGGTGTCCTCGTAGCCATAATGGAACAACATCCGCAGCAGGTCTTCTTCCATCATGAACATATTCAGCCCATCAAAGGGAATAATGTGACGCAGTGCCTCTGCAAGGTGGGTAAGCTGGCGTTGTGGATCTGCAACGCTGTGGATGGTACGGGCGAGGCTCTGCCCGATGTCCTGCAACCGCTGCATCTCTGCCATATCAATATAAGTGGAAAGGACTTCCGGGGTCGTCAGGTGCTGCCACAGGGCCAGCGGCAGCAGCAGCAGCCCATACTTTTCTTCCCACACAGATTTACCGTCTACATCAGTAAACAGCATCAGCGGTTGCCATGTGTACCGTTTGCGCAGGGTAGCGATTGTAGTCTGCGGGACATCAGGCGCAGCGACAATCACAATACCCACATCTGACGGCAACGCTCCAGTCGCAGATTCAACGGCAACCAGCGGCATCACCATCTGATCTGCTGACAGAGGTAGCGGGGTGGGGGTATCTGTGAGAATGAGTGTGGGTAACAGTGTGTATGGCAGAGACATCATTGGCGATAATCAACTATAATCCACTAAGATTTATTCTATTTTATACTTATTCATGCGGTCTGTCACGCAAAAAAGTGCAACGTCCACATAATTTGTAACAAATCACAAACATCACATAAACGATTTCCCTGCGTTACCCCTCCGCTGGCCTCGCGTGCGGTCGCAGGGCTACCCGCAGTCTGTCACAATAACAGGTGATGCTTCCATAAACGGAGTCACCCTGTATGCGCCTGACCGTATCTTTCATAGTCATGTTAATGTGTGGGCTGTGTGTATCGTTCGCGGCGGCACAGGCCACCTGTCCGCTAACCTTTAGCGACACCTGCCAGCAGACCGCCCGTGGCGAACGCTGTACGGACGAAACGATTACACCAGTAACGGCCCCGCCACCCACAGATGGGCCACAGATCATGAAGCTACAAACCACATTACCAGAAATTCTACCCGAGCAGAATGTAACTTTTGTACAATCTTCCGGTGCCACACTGGTTGATGATGTGACAGATAATGAGCGCGTCGTCCCCGCGCCACCTGCGCCCGTCGCCGCAGCCGTGACCGCACGGTTGCGTGCTGCCCCCACCACAGACGCCGAAATTGTGGGCGGCGTGGAACCCGGCACCACGCTCTATGCCGACGCGGTGACTGCCAATGGCGACTGGCTGCATGTAGCGTGGCGCAACAGTTCCGCGTGGGTGAGCCGCGATATTGTAACCGGCAGTACCAGTACACTACCCGTGTTCAGGGACGGCTACGGCCACTATCAGGCGTTCTCGGTCGCATTTGATGGGCCGTGTGCGCTGCTGCTGGTGCAAACACCGCGCGTCACGACAGTACGCATCCGGGCAAACGGGGCCGTGATGACGATAAACAATAGCGTCGTGTTCGATTCACCGGAGGCGGGCTGGCTGCGCGTAACCGCACTGGACGGCGGCGTGCGGCTGGCAGATGGGGTGCGTGTGCCGCGCGGGTTCAGTGCGCTGCTGGCACTGGACGCCGATAACCACTTTACCGGCGCAGTACGCTCCCCACGCCCGATGACGCAGATGCAAATGGCAACGTACATCCCGCTCACGGAACTGCCCGTGGGCATCGTCAACGAGGCCGTCACCCTGCCACAGGGCGCTTACATCCGGCCCGGTACCGGCGACGACGGCGGCATATGAGTTGCGTTATAGATTGGCGTGGTGTGCAACTGCGCCCCCGTTCCCCGCGTAGACGTCAATGACCTGTCTATCAAAAGACGAAGCCGGGGCCGTGCTCATTCTGGTGAGTGCGCTGCGCTACTACGGCGTAGACGTTGCCCGCCTGTTCAACCGCAACACCGACCGGGACGAGCAAACCACCAGAGCCTGATGCATCATGACCCCTCGCACAGCCAACCGATAATCGCCGTCCACTTCCTGCTGCCAGCAAAGCGAGACAACTCTATGCACCCCGCTGGCTTGATGTACACTGGCCGCCCGTTGACTACACAGGACATCCCATGACTGACATCATTGTGGCCTCTGGCAACCCCGTTAAGGTAAACGCGACCCGCGCCGGGTTTACACAGATGTTCCCGGATGAGCCATTGACCGTCACCGGGCAGGCGTATCCCTCCGGCGTCGCAGCGCAGCCAATGGGCGACGAAGAAACCCGCGCCGGGGCACTCAACCGCGCACAGGCCGCCCGCACCGCACACCCGGCAGCAGCCTACACCGTCGGCATAGAGGGCGGTTGCACACTGCACCCCGACGACGGCATGAGCGTGTATGCGTGGGTAGTGGTGCTGAACCACACCGGGCAGATGGGCCACAGCAAAACCGGCACGTTCTACCTGCCGCGTGAAGTGGCCGACCTGGTGCGCGGCGGCATGGAACTGGGCGACGCCGACGATATAGTATTCGGGCGCAGCAACTCCAAACAGCAAACCGGGTCAGTGGGCTTGCTCACCGGCGATGTACTCACACGAGAAACATACTATCTTCACGCCGTGGTGCTGGCGCTCATCCCGTTCAAAAACCCGGCATTTACCTTCCCACCCGCATAAGCAGCGGCTCTCCCCATCACATAACAGTTCGGTTTCCTTTACGCACTTCAGGTATGTGAAAAATAACTTGAATGCCATAAATTTGTTGCAGATTTGCTTTACTTTGTTAGAGATTTGCAATAAATTTCAGGTCAACAGGAGATGATACCGCAATAACAAGTGCAACCGGGGATGGTAACGCATGGAACTACAAACACAACCACTCACCAATCACACCACCTGGGTCGGGATGGAGCAGAAAGCAGAGGTACCGGATATTGCCGATCACCTCACATTGCTGTACGACGGCTCGATCACCCGCGCCATGCGCAACTACCTCAAAACACCCGTCCGCATCGAAATTGAACCGGGTTGCTTCGCAGAATATCCCGCCCCGGCAGTGGCATGGCAACGTGACCCGATCTTCCGCCGCTGGGCGATTGAAACCGCAGATGCGATGTACACGCAGAACATGCGCACAATGGGCCGCTTCAACATCATCGGCTACCTCAACTGGGTCACCAACTACGACCACGGCTACATGTGCTTCATCCAGTGGTACTACCGCCTGTGGCGCGAAGACAAAACAGCGAAAAGCTGGACGATTGCCGCTATCCGCATGGCACGCCTGCAAGCCCGCAGCGACGATCAGCAGCACCCCGTAACCTGACGGCTTCCCTACTTTTTACATGAATATTACCTTCTATTCAGGCAATTTGCGGTTTTCCGTGGCACACTCTGTCTAACTGAAAGACTGCACGGCGGCTTTCGCTGCTCGCAGGCTAATAAAGGTGAGGTACAGAGCTATGCTGGCGATAACGACCCACTCAGACAGCGGTTCGCTGGTCTGGTCACCAGATCGAAACAAGATGGCGTACATTACAGCACGCGGGTTACAGGTTTACGTGGCCGATCAATCCGGCGAGGACGAAGACCACATAACGCTGTCGTCCCAATCGTTTATGGAACTGAACTGGTCTCCGGGTAGTGATTACCTGGCAGCACGCAGCAGCGACGGCCTGTGGCAGGTCTTCCGGTTCGATCGCATGGGCGTGTGGCGCATGTTCCGGGTAGAGGCATCTTCGCTGGAGTGGTTCGACAACCACACCGCACTCTACATCCCGGATGACGGCGGCCTGATGCTGATTGACCTGCGCGACGTGCCAAACCCGGTCAGGCTGGCTGGCTAGCTAAACCACAGCAGGGCACATCGTACCCCTGCAAGCAGCATTCC